>JAYUTU010000278.1:0-2206 GCA_043754975.1 Bdellovibrionales bacterium
TACCTGTCGCCGATTTTACAATGACGGGCACTTTACTTGAAAGTGCTGAATTTTTTGCATAACGAATAGAAATAGCATACACACCTTTTTTGCTGATGAATGGTGTAAACCGATACGTACTTAACTTTCGCATACAGGACGTTAAGGAAGGACTTTCAAAATTATTTATCGAATTGAACTGACACCATTTGCCAGTAAACGTGCGCAAACCGTCGCTTAAGTTAGGACCTAAATTATCCAGCGTCACAGAGGCTCCAGCGATCGCGGCAGCGTTGGCACTTTGAAGTGATGAACTGACATCGATGCGACCCAGCGGCAACGTAGCTTTTTGTAGTGAAGTTAAAATAAAATTTTCTACTTGTGTCGATGTGAATTGGGAATTGATGGAATAGATTAAAGCCGCAGTGCCAGCCACGAGCGGTGCCGATAATGAAGTACCACTGACCGATGCATAATTTCCACCCGATGATGTTGTTAAAATATCTAATCCCGGTGCCTTTAAATCCACTGGTGAGCCAAAATTTGAAAAATAAGTTAAATTGTCTTGGTAATCAGAAGCGGCAACAACAATCAGGTGAGGGGATGGTCCCCATGCTGATAAATCCATTGTGCTGTTTCCTGCAGAAACGACCACAACCCCACCGCCAGTGCGGAACACAGAAGCTGCATCGCTAATTAATGCGCTGGTAAAAGTACTGTCATAGCTGATGTTGATGACTTTGGCGCCCCGGCTATTAGCATAGTAAATACAATCGGCGATATCGGAATAACTAGAAGTACCATCAGCTACATTTGAAACTTGAATCGGCAAAATTTTTACTTGCCACGCGACCCCTGCTATTCCTTGGTTGTTGTTTCCAATTGCTGCAACTGCGCCTGAGGTTAAAGTTCCATGATCATTAAGATTATCAATCTGTGAATTATTTAAAACTGTATTATATCCTGGCAGCAGAAAATTTGCAGCCAGATCAGGATGATTTAAATCAAAGCCAGCATCACACATGGCAACCACTACACTGGGATCACCTTTTGAAATGTTCCACGCATCGGGTGCATTAATTTTTGGTAGATGCCACTGGCTTGAAAATAAAACGTCATTAGGTAGTAGTGCTGGTTGAATAAAATAATCAGGCTCTGCAAATTGCACAGCGCTCAAGGCTCGTAGCCGCTCGACCACAGCTTCTTCTTGATCTAAGAACAGAGGATTTGAAATTTTAAGACGCCGCGATTTCTGATTAAAAGCCTTATCATCTCCTAAACCGAGCTCTTGATAAACTTGGTCTAGAGCCATTAATTCACTTTTGCTAGCATCACTTTTTATTTTTACAAGGACAGTGTCCTTGCGACGTGAGTGCCGTTCAGACTTAGTAGCAGCAGCCACCATCCGTTGATTGGCTCTTGGCATAATTGGATTTAAATTAATCGTCGGTGAGGCTTTGCTTTGTATCAGGCCAGTTTCGGAAAACCAAAATAGGACTCCGCAGAAAACTAAAATAGCCGCAATAAAATAACTTTTGGTTTTCAAAAAAAATCCTTTCGCTTAACGTGCAATTTAATTTGTAAGCTTTTACATGTCGTGACGGTTTGATCGGTGGGATTAAGATTTTAATTAAAGTTAATCTTGTTTGTGGCGAAAGATTAACATTTTAGACGTGCAAAGGCTTTGAAGTTATCAAAGAGGTTTAATGTTTCAGTTTTTAATTGCTGTAGAGCTCAAAGACTCTGTTCGCAGAATCTCGGTCTGCGGATGGCTTTATCGGTGCTAAGAAGCTGCTGATGCAATTGAGTAGGCTTCCGCATGGGAATGTTTTGCTTGTTGATGGTGTCAGTGCCGCAGACGTTGTTGATGAGGCAACAGGGGCCTTGACGGGGCGCTGAGCTAACTCTTCAGCTATAAAAGAATTTTTGCACGCAGCCGCCGCTGTTGTGAAATTGGCTGTAAAAAAGTCTCTGGTTTTATCTAAACTACCTTTTTCACATCCTGCCTTACTGGAGTCACAGGTCATATTTTCAAGTCGAGTTGAAAAGCGCGCCATAATACGCGTTGTCGCAGCTGCTGATTCTGTTAAACGGGTTTGATCACTTTCCGTGTGTTGGATCGCCGCTGAAACAGAGCAGCTTTTTTTTGCTGACAAGTAGGCCTCACGCTCACGACAGAGTAAATTTGAAAAATCTCTGTCACAGTCAGCACCACTTATTTTTCGTG
>JAYUTU010000279.1:0-4768 GCA_043754975.1 Bdellovibrionales bacterium
AGAGAAATGCTTTGCTTCATTTGGGAGGCGCTACAAGCAGTTGCGGTCTAATTTTTTTTTGAATTTATATTGTCGTTAGGTCTTAGAAAATAAATTAAATTCTCCCTTACCAGGAGTAAGCAGGAATTGGGAATATCCACGGCCTGTGCCATAGATTAATGTATCTGCTAAAAGATTGTGGTAAGCCCGCTTCGGAACAAGCTTAATGCGTTACCCAGCACGCGAATATGAGGTTGAATGTTCTCGCAGGCTCGTACGGTAAGAAGAATTTAAAAAACAACTTTGGCTTGACGAGCCAGTCATCCATATGAGGCTCTGGCTTACTGACGGCGGCCGTAGTTTCGCGCAAAAGGCTAAGCGCGCATCTAACAATCGGCGCCGAATAAGATTTGGCTTAATTCGGGTAAAATTTTCAGAAGCGTCAGAATCATTACAGCTAGTTTTTTTCAAAATTGCCAATTATACTTCAACCGTTTTGACGTCTTAGTCACACAATAGATGAAATTCAACTTTTACAAACTTTAAGTGTTTAGGAGTTTTCAATGAAATCAGACTTTTCGGATGTTTCTAAGAATTATTTTTTAGTCCTTGGATTATATTTATTTATTAGCGTGATAGGGTGTTCTAAAGGCGGGGAGTCAGGAAAAAATGATTCTGGGGGACAGACGGCACCAAAGGAATCGATTCAACCTGCACCGACTGTAACGGTTGAAACTGCTGCTGCGGAATCAGAGCCCGAAAAAGCCAACATATTTGAAGATGCAAAGAACTTCTTGAAATATTTGGATATCAGGAAAAACGAATCTCAGGCTGATTTTTTCTCGTACAACAATTCTGTCGATATTCAATCAAACAAACTTAAACCCGATACGAATTCACCTAGGGATTTGAATTTAATCATTTCAATTATCAAAGAATCGGATAACAAGGTCGATTTTATAGTTTATTCAAGATGTGACTTTAAACATAAAACGGTCATGGAATTCTATGGCGTATCTTCAGTACTAAAGCAGCTGGGCAATGCCGATGAACCACCCAGAGAATATTTTTCTTTAGACAAGGATGGAAAAATTTCGCTTCATTGTGTTCCTGGTTACGGCACAATAATCCCTGCTGGTGAATTCAAAGACGACAAGTTGCAAATCAAGTTTATGCAATGTTTTAAAGAAAGTAATCCAATTAACCCAGGCATCCTTGAAATCACAAAACAAGAAGACAACAGAATCAAAGTCCTACACAAAAATTTAGATTATTTCCTAGACGGTAGAACTGTAACTTGTTCTGCTAATCTTATTAGTCAGTAGTAACGTTCAAATTTAGGACGGCACCTGCAAGTTCACTAAAATGCGTCTACAGACGGTAATTCGGCAGCTGGTAAGGCTAACTTAGCGTTAACCAAAATCACTTTCATGTGAAAGTTTTTATTTACGCACAAAACCGCTGTAAAAGGCTAAACCGAATATATTGCCGCTGGACTTCAGTAAGATTTGGTTTTAGACACTCCTTATGCATCAGATTTTTGATCAGTTATCAAGTTCAACATGTACTTTTTACTGTCTAAATTATTACAGATGAAAACTTAAAAACTAAAATATACATTACCACATATTATATCTTCGAACTTCTAATAAGATGAGAAACTGTTTTACTCAAAAGTAGTGCGACAGCAGATTATCGATGCTGTTGCAAAGTTTGTGGGTTTGTGGGATTGTAAAATCTTTAAGTTAGATACTGAGCCAAAAGAGGAAGTATTCATGAAATTGTCAATATTCGCTTTACTGGTCACGCTTGTACTTTCCCAAGCAACTTTGGCACAAGCCAACTATCAACAAATGATTTTCCACGAAATACTACCTGGGAAATTTTTAATGGGTGATGACCAAATACCAACAGAGATTACAAAGCCATTTGCCATGATGCAAACAGAAGTGACGCAAATGATGTGGTCGCGGATTCAAGTAGTTTTAGGCGAAACAAATCGAGACAAGATAAATCCATCACGTTTTAAAACAGGAGATGATAGTCTAACAATATCTATTGAAGGTATTGATGTTGTTATGATCCCAGATCAACCCATTGAGGCTGTAACGTTGGGTGCAGTGATAAAATATATTGAAGGTTTAAATATGCTATCTCTTAATGGTGATGCTAAGATACAAATTTTGCTAAAAGAACTAATACCGGGCCACAAAAAAGGTGATGTTTATGATTTACCAACAGAGGCACAAACTGAATTTGTCATACGCAATCGTGGTAAGGCCAATGAAGAGCACTTTGATAAGGACGATGACTCAGAGTTAAAAGATTATGCTTGGTATAAAGTAAATGCTGGGCGAACGCATGCTGTTGCAGCAAAAAAACCACGGATGATAGATCGTGGTGACGGCGTAGAAGTTTCTATATTTGATTTAGAAGGTAACGTATGGGAGTTTCAAAAAGACCTTTGGGACGGATCAACTAAGTTGCCTGGTGGTAAAGACCCTGTTGGCCTTTTGGGCTATACCCCTTCCATTCGTGGCGGCAGTTGGGACAGCACTTCTCGCCGCGCGCGTGTAGGTCTTCGCAGTAGGGTCCACCCTGATCATCGCAACTCAGATGTCGGCTTCCGGCTCGTGAGGACTAGCCCGTAATACTTGTAGGGGCGCAGTTTAAAACCCTTCCTCTTCTGCAAAATAAATTCATTAAAGCTTGCTTAAGCAGAGCAAGCTTTTTTTATTTGTAAGTTAAAGTTAGCTTTAATTTACAGGCATCGCAGTGCCAAACAACTCTAAAGCAGGGAATTGGCGGGAAACAATTGCTTGCCCGACAATATATGACGGGTGCAGATGTTTTGTGTAAAAATTGTGTCGCCAATTATTTTCAAATTCAGAAATAATTCAGTTAAAACAAAAATAATGTGTTTAAAAGCTTCAAACGGGTAAGTGACGGGAAACGTTTGGTCGCCCGCCGTATTATGAGGGGTGTAAGTGTTTTTATACGTTAATTTTTTAGATCTATAATTATTTTTAAGTTTTACCCACACTGAAATATTATTTTTTAAAATCAAAATACTTCACTCTAAACGCTTAAATGGGTACATCGCGGGGAACGATTGGCTGCCCGCCAATATATGAGGGGTCCGTCGTTTTTTTATTAAAGCAAATACATCATGCTCGACTAAAAACAAGCGAGCCAAAAGGCCGCTAGAAGCAAGTCACCAGCTTTCAATAGCAGATATGCCGCGTTTTAAAAATACTTTCCTAATATTTAACATCAAACACCATCGACCAAATAATACCACGACTGCTCTTAAAGTGAAATCGAGTGAACGAAAAAACATTGCAGAAAATTTTAAATCCGTAATCCGCAACATGGTTGGAAATGATCGTAGTGCTTGTCATGTTCTAAATGGGGAATTTGCGGGAAACGATTGCTTGCCCGCCGTATTATGAAGGGGTCGTATTTTTTTTAATATTAACTGAGCGATAGATATAACCATCTTAATTCGGGTAAAACACAGGGAAATGGTAAGCACCCGCCAATATATGAAGGCATAGAGCAGAAAAACATTTTTCATAATCTTTCAAATTTCTTATTTTTTCCCCAAATCAAATAGAATTCATTTTCAAGCCTATAACGGGGAAATGGTAAGCGCCCGCCGTATTATAGAGGGCTCATCATTCAAATTCATATTTTTTCAACAAAACAAAGGAGGCAATCATGTAATTGCTCATCGGTTACTTGTACCATTCGCGCGTAAATTTCAAACGAATTATTTCAATAGGAGTGTCTAATGAAAGCAACACAAAAAGAATACAGCCAGTATGAAACTAGAATGAAAAATAAATCTAGAAAAAGACCCGTAGGCCGACCTCCATTTTTAACCGAGCGTGACTGCCGCATCTTAAATTACTTATGGCGCTGGAAAGTGGCCTCCACCGCCTCTGTGCACGAAATGGTAAATCGACCGTCGTCAGAGTATTCAACGTATAAAATATTATTTAAACTTGAAGGCGCTGGATTTGTCATAAGCCAATACGATTACGCTGGGAATTTTTCGGTCTGGACTTTATCAAAGCAAGGATTTTTGCTTGTTAAGCGTAAATTACCAGAGCTTTCAGACGATAGTTTTTCGTCAGATCATTTTGAACACGATAGACTGGCCCAGGCTTTTCACTTAGGCGAGTGGGCCACGCATCAGTTTCCGATCGTCGAATTTTTTACGCGTCAGGAAATTCAACGAATAGACGTAATGGATTATCCAGAGTGGGTGCCAAAATCGAAAGAACATCAGCCGGATGGTTACACCCGAATTATCAGCGCCAATAAGAGTTGGCTATTTGCTTTTGAAACTGAACTCTTCGCAAGACGTGATTCTAAATACGAAAATACTCTCAAGTTTTACAAGCACGCAAGATCAGTAAACAGAGTCTATTGGTTGGTTGATAGTCCGCAGGTGCAGGAGCAAATTCTAAAAGCCAAGGCTTCGGTCACTGATGAATCTTTTAATTATCATGTGTTCGTAGTCCTGGCTGATTTCAAAAAAAACGGCTGGGACGCCTTCATTATGAATGAAAGATCAGAAAAGGTTCACACGATACGCGAAAATATGCAGGAAATATGCGGCGGCATTTATAGTGAAATAATGGGTAATACTCGGGGTAAGTCGATGGCGAACGTGCATTTGAATCATCACTGCTGACCGGTTAAATTTGATAACAATCAACTGGCCAAAGCCTTTTCAGAATTGAGTTTCCAGCGGCAGCCGGGCGGTGGGTCTTTGCCAGCA
>JAYUTU010000280.1:0-2194 GCA_043754975.1 Bdellovibrionales bacterium
GGGGACAGCGCCATCAAAAACTAAAAACAAAGATGCAAAAGAAATTTTGAATTATCAAAATGCCTTTTCATATGCTGAGAAGTTAGCAAAAGAAAATAAAACTCCTAACCTTCGCGACTTTTGTGATTTGCAAAAGCTTGTAACCGCAGACGTTATTCAAAAAAATCAACACGGAAGACTGCGCACAATACCTGTTTCAATCGTCAATGATGTGACCGGAGTCGAAATTGAAAAATGTCCTGATCCAACGCATGTTCCACTTTTGATGGAAGAGCTTTGGTTGTGGCTGAAAGAAAATGAAGATACAAATCCATTTGCTAAAGCTTTTGCATTTCATTATCTGGCCGTCGCCATCCATCCTTTCGCCGATGGCAACGGAAGAACCGTTAGGCTTTTTCAGCAGATATTACTTTTGCAAGGCGGTGAAAGCATTGCCCGTTACGTTCCAAGCGAAACGATTGTGATGAGAAATCGCGGGCATTATTATGCGGCTATCAGACAGTGCAAAGCTCTTCAAAGCACCCACCCCATGATGGAATTCATGGCTGAATGTTTTGCTACAGCCGCGAAAGAAGTCGCAGATGAAGCACGTCAGCTTTTTGAAAAATCAAAGAAACTAAGTCCCGAAACCCGGGCAAAACAAATAATGAAATTTGCAAAAAGCCAACCGGGTTTTCAAATGAAAGATATTGTTGGGTTACTAGCCGATACACCAAGAAGAACGTTAGAAAGAGATGTTGAATCCTTAGTTAAAAGTAAAAAATTAAAGATGATAGGTGAAAAAAAGGGACGTAAATATACACCGAACTAAAAATCGCGTCAATTCGAACCAAGTCCTTTTGTTCACCGTAAATTTAAAATCGCGTTTTGAAAATTTAAAAATCCTAAAGTAATTAAAGGGTTAACGACGTATTTGTTAAAGAAATTTTTGGTCTTAAAAATTATTTTCCAAAAACTTTCGCTTCAAAAAACTGCTTTCTTTAAATTTAAAAATTATTTTTGGTATGTTTTTGAAGCTGAATTTTGATGTGAAATTATATTTTTAAAAGCACATTGATATTAAAGTTTCTGTTCTAAAAGCGTCTCATTCAGATGACCGACAATAGCAAATCAAGGGCAGAAATTCTTCCCAGATTATTTTCTAGTTAGCGGCAAATAACTGTATACAAAAGCTTGCCTTACTGTAAAAAGAAATTAGTGGACCGTGAAATAAAAGCATCGGGTACTCGCCCGAAAGAGAGTCGAAAAGCGCCGGGGCTCATCGGTAAATTTTAAGGAAGAGACGGATATCCATCGAACGGCTACTTGAGAAACGAAGGCCAGAAGACTCAAGCGGAACGCCACGACTTAATAGTGTGATGCTATTGACCATAAACCTGTGCAAAAGTGATAAGTCCCTATACGGGCAGAAGTAGCACAGCCAAGCGGCGGCAAAAATATTTAAGTGCCTCACAAGGCAGTGATGATGAAAATCACTGCCTTGATTTGTTATGCTTAGAATTTTAGAAATTTATTTGGTCATGAAAGACTACTAGACGTACCGCAAGTCTAATTTCAAACAAGTGGTTTTGAAGCGGCCTATTTTTTATTCTCTACAGCTCGTCATTCCATCGAACAGGCGTGGTCGTACCGGAAACCCAATCTTCGCGGAGAATTCCGTACTTTACTGTATCGAAGCATTCACCGTTTGCGGAAGACCAGTCCTTGCGGAAATGGCCCTCTTTCGCATATCCACTAGTTCGAAAAATCCTTCGCATAGATAAGTTATCTGCTCTCGTTGTACCAACAATGCGTTCCAGCTGTGGATGCTTTTCGAAAAGATATTTTGTCAGCCATTGAACAGCAGCTTTACCCAAGCCACGGCCACGATATTCAGCACGAATACGCAAATCAAAGAGTGGGTAGCCATCGTCAATATCATCAAGATCAAACAGTCGGATGAATCCAATTTCCCTTTTGAGCTCGTCCAGAATCCAAAAACTTTCATGATTGCTACCATCAAAAGTTCCTTCCGCGATCATTCCCAAAACCTTATCACTACTAAGACGATTATTGACGTGAAAGGGCCATTCTCCGCTTGTCAGAAACCTAACAAGACGATCTCTGTCTAATGGAAGTGAAACCGGTTCAAAGGTCTTTTTCATACGTTCGTAATAAACCACTATCTATGGGTCTGTCCAGGAAGGGAATCCAA
>JAYUTU010000281.1:0-2193 GCA_043754975.1 Bdellovibrionales bacterium
CGACCGACAGTAGAATTAAAAATTAATCGCGGATTTCCAGTTTTATCGATATCAACAATTGTCCACGAGTGATGATTTTGTTTTGATGTCACAATAATAGTCCCAGGACCGACATCTTTAAATGCAACCGGATAAGTATCTCTGTAAATAGATGACGATCCAATCACATCATATATCCAGGTTAAAAATTCTTTTAAGCGTGGAACACCTTCTTCGATGTGATTGTAGCGCTCCATTGAATTACTGACTGGGCGGCCCTTTGTATTGACTGGATTTTTTATTACAAAAGGAAGCTTGTTTTCAAAAGCGTAGATTATTCTAAGTGCGTAAACCAAATCAGCGCAGTCAACCCGAATGCCGTAGTAGGGATTCAACGAGCCATCCGCATTTTTCTCGGTTGCAAACATTTTCTTTTGCGCTTTCGTTTTTAGCCACTGTTTGTAGTTTTGCTCCCAGCTCTCATTCCACTGGTTTTCTGTGTTCCACACCTGGGCCTCTGCTACATTCGATATAGCCATAAAACCCATTAGAGCTGCACTTAATGTCATGGTTCGCATAAATTGCATAAAGCGGTCGTGTCTTAAAAAGTTTCTCATGCTCTGCCATACTCCAATAACCGTGCCCTAACGATTGTACCTGGTAATGAATATATGAATTCCTTCGGCACCGGGGTGTCAGAAAGCTAGACATTATGCCTAAAGTTGGCTTGCGGGGGTGATTGTGATTGTGTGAAGACTAACCCTTTGATTAATTAAAGGTGTCCTTTAACTAGGTAGAAACTGTAACGGCCAGGATGGCTGCAAGTTTCACAAGACCGCGATCAAAACATGCAAGCAGGAGGCGAACATGGCCACAGTACTAGAGCAATTTGCAGAGCGCACAAAAATTGATGCGAGCGTTATGGAAACAGAATTGTTTGCTGCTCTTCGTGCGATGGAGGTTGATCCAAAAGATATGACCGTCGAAGATTTACGCGAATGTTTGTTGATTTATTTAGACGAGGTTTTCTACGGCATTAGCCCCGAGCGCGGCCAGTAGCTCGTCCGGTCCTTCCAGTAAGCGCCAAGAAATGACTACTGGGTTTCAATTTCTTTCTTCAAAGTTTCAAGCTCTGTTAAAGTCTTTTTAAATTTCTTATGTGAAATGTCTGGCAAAAGCAATGCTGCGTTGATGACTGCAACGGCCTGTTCATTGCTTTTCATTTCTTTCAGAACCCGAGCTTTTAGTAAGTTTAGCTTCGGCAAATTTCCCTCAGGAAACTGAATCGCCAAATTTACGCTGGCCAACGCTTGGTCATAATTTTTATTTTTTAACTGATAGCGCGCATATTTTTCGTGGTAAACATAGGTGTCCGGATATTTATTTAATAATTGCTGATACATTTCTTGAACGCGAACTTTCTCGTTAGCTTCGCGTAAATAAGCAATGGCCATGAGCATTTCGCCTGGGCGATCGACAGAAATATTTCGCTTTTCTGCATTGGCTTTGATGGCTTCAAGAGCCTGCGCTTTTTCAGGAGCTTTTTCCAAAATGTTATAAATTTTTGATTTTAAATAAAGTACCTCTTCTGTTTCGAAGCCAGCAGCTTCGCCAAATGTGCTTTCTACAAAAGATTGCTTTAAGGTTGTCGAGTTTTTTGAAATAGCTGCAAGTACTTCTAATGTTTTATTGGCCACCAATAAAACATCCGGAGCAACCTCGTCGCCGGCTTTTGTTTCTTTCTTTTTCTCAAGCAAATCCACGGACCAGCGAACTTGATCCAACTTGGATGTCGACTGCTTAATTGCATTTTCCAAAATCTTAATTTGTTCTGCTGGCGCTTTGTCTTCAGAGCACTGAACTTCAGCCGCAAGGCGTAGATTTGTATCCGCTTTATCCTTCGACTTCTCCCACCACTTCATCGCATCCTGACAATTGTAAGCCAGATAGGCTTGCATCCCCAATTGCGATATAGATTTTGCATCACCCTTAGCCGCTTTTTTTTCTAATTCAGAAATCGACACAACATTTTTAATGTTCACCTGCAGATCACTTGCGAACTTCTTTGCTGGCTGATAATCAACCCAACGGTGCACTTCTTCACCGTTTTTATTTAGTAGAACCAGGGTGGGAATAGCCTTCACATGATACGTGTCGGCGATTTCTGAATTGGCTGGTAAATCAATATTAATTTTTTGGATTTTAAGCTTCTTA
>JAYUTU010000282.1:0-4738 GCA_043754975.1 Bdellovibrionales bacterium
CCTGCATTCAACTCTACGATCATGTTTTGAGTTGAAAGTGAACCTGCGGTGGGTGCTTTTATTCTTGGGTATTGGCTTGATTGCGGTCTCGCTCGCGACCGAGTATTATCAAATTACCACAGAGCCCGAAAGTAGGCTCAGTGAAACTGCTGCTATCTACGACTGCGGAGTTGTGCTGACCGGTTCTGCCGGTCGTATTCGAGAAGCCTTTGAAGTCCTTGCACAAAAGAAAATAAAAAAATTGGTCATCGCTGGAGTGTACAAGGAAGCACAGCTGAACCAAATTTTTCCGCACCTGCCATTTTACACAGAGATCTCAGAAGATGATGTGATATTGGAAAAAAAATCGGAAAGCACCTACGGAAATGCAGTGCAAAGTTTAGCTTTAGTTAAAGCACTTAACTGTCGGAATATATTGCTCATTACGTCACAGATTCACATGTTTCGTGCGCACCGGATATTTCATGAAGTCTATCCCGCCGATGTGCCAATAACTAAAATGACTGTTGCTAATAAGAAAGATTTTGGGTTTTTAGACGGGTGGTTAGAAACCGTGAAGTCCTCATTTTATTGGGTCCTTGGTCTGGCCGCAAGCCTGCTGACTTAAGTTTTTTTAAAAAACCCCGATACTCACCCATGGGTATCTTTAAACCGCCACAGTTGGACGCCATTCATTTGCAAAATGTGACCTACCATGCTGATGGGTTTGATCCAGTTTTAACCCACGTCGATTTCGAATTGCCCCTGGATCAGAACATTTTGATTCAAGCATCGAACCCAACCCATGGGTTGCAGTTTCTGCAAATTTTAGCGGGCCAGCAAAAACTGCAATCTGGCTGCATCAAGTGGAATGAGGCCGATATTTTTACCGATGAAATGAGTGATGTGATGCCGCATCAGCTAGTCGGTAGTTACTTCGAGCATCAACGGCCTTGCCCGCAAAAAACAGTGACTGAAATTTTAACGGAAACCGGTCTGCACAAGGAACGAGTTTCTGAACTTCTTGAGCAGTTTCAACTGGAACACACGGCACAGAAAAAATTTGTAAACTTGCAGTATGAAGCGCAAAAAACAGTGCAGTTAATCGCAGCAATAAGTAAAGAGCCCCAAATGCTGCTGTTAGAAGATCCCGCAATGGGGCTATCAGAATTTCTATTTTTAGAAATTTTAGATTTGATTCAGTACGGGCAAAGACGGGGAAATTTAAGGCACATTTATTTAACAAATCATCACCCCACAGCGTTACGCCACTTGGATGTGTCGGTCATGCACTTAGAAGACGGTTTACTGTATTTCGAAGAAAAAATGGATCAGAAGAAAATCTTTAATTTCTAGTCATCTTCGGCCATACTGTCGCTAGATGACGCCGAACCAACTCAGCCTGCTTTTTTTACAACGATTAATCCTGTCGAAACGTTCGGGTTCACTCATTCGTCGAATCACGATTTTATCATTTATTGCAATAGCATTATCGCTCACTTCCTTTTTCATTGTGCTCTTTGTGATGAATGGAATGAATCAAAATATCAAAAGACGAATTATTTCGTTAGAGCCCCATTTAACAACAATCCAAAGTGTCGAGCAGGATCAGAGTGTAAAAGACCTTGCACCAGATGCCGAAATTATCGGATATAATAATTTTGATCTGATACTACGAACAATTGATGGTCAGTTTCGCGGAGCTCAGGCTACTGGCTACACGCCGGGTGGATTAAAATTATGGATGCAGCATTTGAAAGAGCTAAAAACCAAAGATGCAAAAAATAATGAGCCTCAGTTTGCAAGCTCCGAGCAGTTTGATACAGACCGTGCAGAACTCGTCCTTGGGGAAAATGAAGTCGCGCTCGGAATCGATTTAGCACGTTCGCTGGGTTTACTGGACGGCGATGAAATCACGCTAATTCCACCAGAGACTCTCTTGCTCAGTACGCTCGAGACTCCATTATTTCAAAAAGTTGTGGTGAAGCGCACCCTTGCTACGGATTTATATGACTTAGACTCAAAATTAATTCTGTACAACTCCGAGGCGACTTTAAAGTCATTTGCAAAAACTCTGAGTCTAAAACGTGGGAGCCACATTTGGTTACCCTCGGTAAATCAGGCAGAGGGTTTAAAATCAGAACTACTTACAAAAAATATTGTATCTGAAACGTGGCAAGAGAAAAACTCAGATTTATTTTTTGCGCTGCTGATGGAAAAAAGCATGATCGGAGTTTTTCTGGGGCTGGCAGGATTAATTGCGTCCTCATCTATTTTAACGGTACTGGCGTTGCTGCTGTCGCAAAAACGACAAGATATTGCGTTAATTAAAACGCTGGGACTATCACAAAATAAAACTCTATGGCTATTTACTAAATTAGGACTATGGATATCTGGAACTGCCATAGCTTTGGGAACTGCGGTGGGAGTTTCGCTGAGTCTTTATTTGCAATACAATCCGGTCAGCTTGCTACCGAATATATATTACGATTCAACAATTCCAGCACTGGTTGATTTTAGTTTTGTCGCTTTGGTTGTGGGTATTTCCGCGGTGCTGGCATTTTTAGGGTCTTACTTGCCAGCGCGTGCAACGCTTCGAATTCAGCCTGCTATTTTACTGCGGCAAAAAAACTGAAAAATAATCTGGTGAATTAAACGCTGACCGAAAAATCCCGAAGTGCTTGGTTGAGTGAGGTCTTTTTGTTCGTCGATTCCTGGCGCACTCCGATAATTAGAGCACACGGAACTCCAAAGCTTCCGGCAGGAAATTGTTTTGTATCTGTTCCTGGAATAACCACGGAATTTTTTGGGACGCGGCCCTTGAGGGTGACAGGCGCTGAACCTGTCACATCGATAATTTTTGTTGAAGCCGTGAGCGTAACACCAGCACCTAATACAACTCCAGATTCTAAATGCACACCTTCGACGACAATGCACCGGCTTCCAAGAAAGCACTCGTCTTCGATGATCACTGGCTGTGCCTGGGCAGGTTCTAAAACTCCGCCAATTCCAACGCCTCCAGATAAATGCACATTTGACCCTATCTGGGCGCAAGATCCCACTGTGGCCCAGGTATCCACCATCGTGCCGCTGCCGACGAAGGCTCCGATATTGATATAAGACGGCATTAATATGGCACCCGATTCAACAAAACTTCCGTAGCGGGCGACGGCTTGGGGAACCACGCGGACGCCCTCTGACCCAGTCCACTTTTTTATCGGGATTTTATCAAAATAATCAAATGCTCCCGAATGAATCACTGCATTTTTTTTTATTTTAAAATACAGCATGATGGCTTTTTTTACCCACTCGTGAGTTATCCAGCTTTCATTCTGTTTTTCACAAACTCGCAACTGACCGGCATCTAATTTTTGAATAACAGCTTCGATAATTTCCATCTCAGCAGCAGTCGGAGCATTCCCGTGGTCATATATTTTTTGAATTTGATCCTTCATAGCATTCCTTTTTAAGCTTTTCTAATTTGAGCAGAAACTTTTAGGCCTTCAATAATGGCGGGCACATGAATTTTTATGATCTGGTCAAAAGCAAGTTCACGCTCGATCTCATAGGTTAATGTCGCTAGTTGTCGTTCCAGTCCTGCATAGGTCCCTAAGGATCCCGGTGTTGGATAGCCAATGTCAGGTTCAATTTTGTAACCCGTCATTTTAGCAATGATTTCTGCTTCAGGAATGCTGCCATTCGTATTGAGCATGGGTTTCCACGAGTGCAGTGAAATAATCAACTGCACTGGGTTTTCCTGTAACCAGGTTACTAGTGCCTGGTTCTCAGTTTCGCTGAGTGGTGCGGGGCCGGGATTGTAGCGCACAGTAGCAGCTACTGGGGACCAGTCCTTTGTTGGTAAATTGCGGTTCAGATCGACTCCGCGTGAATTCATGCGAACTTTATTTAATAGTCCTTCCGGATTAAATTCGGGAACCAAAGTAATATTTAAACCCAAGTCAAATTTCTGTCGAAAAATCTCAAGTAAACTCTTGGCAGCGACAACGCCTTCGGGTTCATCACCGTGCACTCCGCCTAAAATCAGAGCATGAGCTTTGTTAGTTGATGCCGTGTTTTTAAAATGAAAGCCATGAATTGGTAAGCCTAAAGACGATTCTCCGAATTTGAACATTTCCATATCCTGCATTTTCGTGCAAAATGCTGTTTATGTCACGAAAGCTTTTAACGTATATTCAGGACGAATTAAATTTTGCAGGCATGTCTGCAAATTTGCAATCTTACGTCGCTGAGTACCAGCAGCCCATATGGCTTTATAATAAATCAGTGATTCGTGAACGTATCGCTTGGATCCAAAGCTGGAAGGGTTTAGGCCGCTTGCATTATGCAATGAAAGCCAATTTTCATCCTGAAATTTTAAAACTTATTTTAGCTAACAACTGTGGCATCGATGCGGTCTCTTTGGGTGAAATGAAGCACGCTGTAGGCTGCGGTTTTAAACCCAAAGATATTATTTTATCTGGAGTTGCTAAAACCAAAAATGAGCTAACGTGGGCCATTGAAAATGAAATTTATCAAATCAATATTGAAAGCCCCTCTGAGCTTGCAAAAATTATTGAAATCAATAAAGTTTTAAATAAAGAAGTCAGTCTGGCACTGCGAGTGAATCCAGAAATTGATGCCGGCACGCATCCCGGAATTGCAACAGCGCTTAAGGATTCAAAATTTGGATTAGATTTTAAAACGGCTAACCAAATCTTAATGCGCATCGCTGCGGAAAAAAATCTAAAATTAAAAGCCA
>JAYUTU010000283.1:0-2187 GCA_043754975.1 Bdellovibrionales bacterium
GCTTATTTACATTACATCGAATACAATATTTTTCTAAAACCACTCGCGCGGGAACAATCTGATTTTTATGCTCGCTCTGGACGACTGTTCGAGAAAACCATAGCGACCCTGGGTCTTAATTTAAAATTAAAAGACTCAAAAATCTATAGTACCGACGAGCTGACACAGCTGATTTTAACGCTGCAAAGCGAGAAAATCATAGCAACTAAAATTTCAAAATCCAGCTTGGATAGTCTATTTTTGGGTTTATGGCAGAATGTTTTTAACAAACCTGAGGACCGGTTAGATCAAGAAATTTTACCTGGATTCAATGCAGTTGCACTGCAGCAGGTGACTCAAGAATTTACTCTATTTATAAAAACGCAAAAGGTTTTAACAGAAATGTCTGAATCCCTGCAGCCCCTGTCGCAGGAAAAGCTAGTCGATGAAATAAAAAAAGTTTTGACAGCAACCGCAGACTCCGAATTAAGAACGGGACTAAAAGAAATTTTAAAACTCATCTCCGGTGGAATTCAGCTCAATTTTAATTCAGACGGATTTTTGAAAATCCTAACAACGGAACCAGGGATCTACTCATTTGATGACCTCATGAAATCCAATGTGGCTCGTGCCGTCAGCCGTCTGGCGATCCGGTCCTACGCTGGCGATATGGAGCGCGTGCGCGCATTGACTGGAATCACAGAGCCCGAATTGCTAGTTGCCTTTAAACAATTTCGTGGTTTAGCCGTCGATACAGAATTAATTTTACCGACGAACACGTCATTTTTAGCATCCCGCTTTATGGAAGCAAATTTATTTTTGGCGACCTCAAATGGGGATCAGTACGCTAACTTTGGTGAGGTTCACCAGCTGCTCATTCATATACTGTCTGGCATGGCACGCGCTGATATGCTGAAACAGCGAATAGTTCAGTCCTGCTTGCCTCCACAACAGGGGCCGGTTACGGCCTCAACTGGCGTTTGGGAGGACTGTCTTTTAGATCTATTTTACACAGAAAATGCGTCGTATAAGGATTTACCCCAGTTTATGAATATGCGGAGCAAGTTTCCGGCTGCAGAAATGAAAGGTTACTATCTTAGCTTATTGAAAGCTGTGGGACATATTCCAAACGAAAAAAAGGTTGTGTACTTTGTCGACATCGATTTATTTTTGCATGTCGTTCAGTATGTAGAAATGGTTTACGCACGACACGACACAAACCGCGATACTGTTTTAGAAAAATGTGAAGCCTTGAAAGCGTTTCCAATTTTTCGTGATCTGATAAAAGAATTAACGAAAGAATTTGCAATAGCAGATAAGCAGTTGCCTGGAGTTTTTATTTATTTGCTAAAATTCGGGCGTCCACCAAAGTCATTGGCAGAGAAACTGAAGTTTCTAAGTTTCATCAATAGTCCTGATAAGTGGGATATCAAGGCCACACGTTTAGATTTAGGAAAAATATTTAATTTCATCGGTGAATCCACGTCCATTCAAATAAAGACGCCGGTGTCCGTCGAGCCCAAGCAAAGCGTTAGCCCGCAACCACAGCCGGATAAGCCAATTATTACGGGTTGCGAAGTAGCCAGTTAGAAAAAGATAGATTCATCTGAAAATTTAGGTTTGTCGCTTGAGGTTTTAAGTTTGAAGGCTAAAGACTAAAACTTATTTTTAAACATCATCGATTCAACGGGTAAGGCTGTTCTTGTGTTATATTTAGCAGATGGTTTTTTGTTGTAAGCATTGATGACTTCGCCTTTGGTTTCAAAATAAATAATCTGACCAATCGGCATTTGCGGATAGACGCGAACAGGTTTCTTTACAGAAATTTCTAATGTCCAATAGTTGCAAAATCCCACATCGCCTTTGCCAGCAGTTGCATGGATATCAATACCCAAACGACCAACACTGGATTTACCCTCTAAAAATGGCACGTGCGCCAAGGTTTCCGTGTATTCGTGGGTAACTCCCAGATAAAACTGATCGGGCATGAGAACATAACCCTCAGGTGGAATTTCGAATGGTGTTATTTTATTATGGGCTTTGGCATCCAGGATGTCTGAGTCATAGAGTGCAAGTGTGCCCCCAAGATGAACGTCGTAGGAGTTAGTTCCCAGGCAGGATAAATTAAAGGGCTCCACTTTGATGAGCCCTTTTTCCATATAGTTCAGTATTTCTTGATCAGTTAGAATCATAGCGAGAAACTATTTA
>JAYUTU010000284.1:0-4731 GCA_043754975.1 Bdellovibrionales bacterium
GAAACCGAAGCTTCAAATAATATGATGTCTTCGTTTTTAATCAACTGGTTGCCGCTGATATTAATCGTCGGAATGTTTATCTTTATCATGCGCCAAGTACAGGCGGGTGGCGGGAAGGCCATGTCGTTTGGTAAATCAAAACACAAATTGGTTGAAAATAAGAACCGTATTACTTTCAAAGAAGTAGCTGGTGTAGATGAAGCCAAAGATGATCTTCAAGAAATTGTACATTTCTTAAAAGATCCTAAGAAATTCACTAAACTCGGTGGCCGTATTCCAAAAGGCGTCTTGTTGGTTGGTCCCCCGGGCACTGGTAAAACATTGCTTGCGCGTGCGGTTGCTGGCGAAGCTGGAGCACCCTTTTTTACGATCTCAGGATCTGATTTCGTGGAAATGTTCGTAGGTGTTGGCGCAAGCCGCGTGCGAGATTTATTCGAGCAAGGTAAGAAGAATGCGCCGTGCTTAATATTTATCGATGAAATCGATGCTGTTGGACGTCATCGTGGTGCCGGCATGGGCGGCGGTCATGATGAGCGCGAACAAACTTTGAATCAATTGCTCGTTGAAATGGATGGTTTTGAATCCACTGAAGGCGTTATTTTAATTGCTGCGACAAACCGCCCTGACGTTCTTGATCCGGCACTCTTACGCCCTGGTCGATTCGATCGCCGCGTTGTGGTCGGAAAACCAGATCTAAAGGGGCGTGAGCATATTTTAAATGTGCACACTCGAAAAACTCCGATTGGTCCTGATGTTGAAATTACAAAAATTGCTCGTGGAACTCCGGGTTTTTCTGGCGCTGACTTAGAAAATTTAGTGAATGAAGCGGCTTTAGTAGCAGCTCGTGGTGACAAGAAATACTTAGAAATGGAAGACTTCGAAAAAGCAAAAGATAAAGTACTTATGGGTGCCGAACGAAAATCGATGGTCATCAGCGACGAAGATAAGCGCATCACAGCCTATCACGAAGCGGGACATACTTTGGTTGGCAAAAAACTTGCGGGTTTGGATCCAATTCACAAGGTGACTATTATTCCGCGTGGGATGGCATTGGGTGTCACGCAAACGCTACCGGAAAAAGAAATGCTGAATCTGTCGCGTTCGAAGGCTGAGAACATGATTGCGTTTTTGTTCGGTGGCCGTGCCGCTGAAGAATTAATTTACAAAGATTTTACCACTGGTGCTGGCAATGATATCGAACGAGCCACAGCTTTAGCACGCAGTATGGTGACGGAATGGGGCATGAGCCCTAAATTAGGACCTCAAGCCTACGAAAAAAGTGAAGGCCCTGTTTTTCTAGGAATGGGTTACGGCCAAAAATCGAAAAATTATTCAGATGCGAAGGCACTTGAAATCGATGCAGAAGTCACACGCTTTATCGACGAAGGGTACGCCAAAGCATTAAACATTTTAACAACTCACAAAGATGCCTTAGAGCGATTAACTCAGGCGTTAGTCGAATACGAAACGATTGATTCTAATGAAGTTGAAATGTTGGTCAACGGCGCTGAGGTCAGCGAAGTTGGAAAAATTCGTGCGAATAAGGCATCAGACAAATCATCGGGTGGCGGGAGTGCAACAAAAACTGCAGATACCGAAGTGAAAGCGCCCGTTGGATCTAAGCCGGCAGCAGTGACTTAGTTTAGAAATGTCAGTCTTTGGAAGCTTTTTAGAAAACACGCTGTTCATCGTGACCCACCTGCGTTGGCAGGACTTGGTGGACATCGTTTTGGTTTGGTTAATTGTCTACCGCATTCTGAATTTAATCCGTAGGACTGGAACTATTCAAATGCTGTCGGGTCTTGGCATTTTAGCCATCGCCTACGTGGGTAGTCAGTGGTTTGAATTCTATACATTGAACTGGCTGCTAGAAAAATTCTTCTCTAATTTATTTGTTATTGTCGTTGTGTTATTCCAAGGTGAGATCAGGCGAGCGCTTGCACACATCGGTAGCCATCCTTTGTTTGCTGATGTGTCATCTGTCATGGAGACTCATATCATCGAAGAAATTGCTAAAGGAGTCATTGCAGCTGCGCAAAAAGGCCACGGCGCCCTGATAGTTATCGAAAAAGATATATTAGTAGATTATCACATCGAAACCGGAACCGAGCTTGAAAGTAAAATTTCAGCCGAGATTATTCAGTCGATTTTTCATCCTCAGGCACCGATGCATGACGGTGCTGTAATTATTCGAGGTTCACGAATTGTTTCGGCGGGATCTTTTTTGCCATTAAGTAAAAATCCGGCTCTGGATAAGAACCTAGGGACACGCCACCGAGCAGCTATCGGTTTAACTGAAGAAACAGATGCGTTAGTCCTAGTTGTTTCTGAAGAAAATAAATCCATTAGCGTAGTCCTTGGTGGTCACATGCATCCGAATGCAGAGCTAGCTGAAGTGCGTAAAGCTCTGTACGAAGTGTTTGGACTTAAATACAAAAGCTACCATCACGAGGAGCACTAGATGAAACAAAAAATCAGTCATCTTCGGCATGGAATTTTTGAAAATGGATCGTATAAGTTAGTTGCCCTTTTTATATCCTTGATCTTATGGCTGACGATTCTAGGTCGTCGGGAATTTGTGGTTAGCAAAGAAATTGAAGTTGATTTTTCGGTGGCCAGTGAGTTCATTGTTTCGGGTCAATCTTCAGATCGTATCCGCATTAAAATTTCAGGCCCCCAGCCACTACTTAAAAAATACAAGGAAAGCAATCAGTCGTTGCAACTGAGTTTGATTGACAAACCTGCAGGCCTTTATGAAGTTGAAATGAATGCGGCAAAATTAGATATTCCACCCGGAATTCGTGTTTTAAGTATAAAACCCAGTCAAATCCGGGTAGATATAACGGCGTCGCAAAAATAAAATTTTTGAATAAGGAAAACACCACCATGCTCGAGAGCCAAACTTCAGCGCAAAAATTATTTGGTACTGACGGTATCCGCGGAACTTCAAATCAGTTTCCAATGATTCCAGATGTCGTTGTACGCATCGGTCAAGCCATCGGATATTTAATTCGCACGAAAAAAATATCATCTCCATCAGTGGCTAACAAGGTGGTCATTGGAAAAGACACACGACTTTCGGGATACATGATCGAGCAGGCATTATCGAGTGGACTTAATTCCATGGGAATAAATGTTCAACTGGTGGGCCCCCTGCCAACGCCAGGAATAGGTTATTTAACTCGAACGATGCGTGCTGCCAGTGGAATCGTTATTTCGGCCTCGCACAATGCCTATCAAGATAACGGTATAAAAATTTTTGGTCCTGATGGTTTTAAATTAACCGACACCTTAGAAAAAGAAATCGAAAGGCTAGTTGCTACTGAAGATTTGACAAAATTTTTACCCCCTTCAAAAGATGTGGGTCGAACTCGGCGTATCGAGGATGCTCAGGGGCGCTATATAGTTTACGCCAAAAGTGCATTCCCCTTGGAATACACGCTGGACGGTATGCGCATTGTTCTGGACACGGCCCACGGGGCTTCCTACAAAGTGGCCCCTGCCATTTTTGAAGAGCTTGGTGCTGAAGTTATACATGTAGGTAATCAACCCAATGGCACGAACATCAATGATAAAGTTGGAGCCCTGCATCCCAGCTTACTGTCACAAGCGGTGGTTCAATACCGCGCCGATGTCGGTATTGGTCTTGATGGCGATGCTGACCGAGTAATTATGGTTGATGAAAAAGGCAAAATGGTTAACGGAGATCACATTATTGCAATCTGTGCGCTGCATATGAAGCAAAAAAATCTTTTGCGTCATGATACAGTCGTGGTCACGCAGATGAGTAATTTTGGTTTAGAAAAAGCCATGCGTGCAAATGGTATTAAAGTGATCAAGACCAACGTCGGCGATAAGTATGTCGTCGAAGAGATGCGTAAAGGTGGCTACAATTTAGGTGGCGAGCAATCAGGCCATGTTATTTTTCTCGATCACTCAACGACTGGCGACGGTACAGTAGCAGCGCTGAATGTGCTTTCGATCATGCGCGAAAAAAATAAAAAAATCAGTGAGTTAACAAATGTATTTGAAGATGTGCCGCAAGTTTTAATCAACTGCCGCGTGCGCAGCCGGGTTGAACTCCATCAAATCAAAGGCTACGCCGAGCTTTTAAAAACTAAAGAAGACGAGCTCAGTGGTGAAGGCCGAATTTTTATTCGCTACTCGGGAACTGAGCCTTTAATTCGTATTTTAGTCGAAGGCACCAACCGACAAAAGATTTCAGCAATAGCAGAACAAATGGCAATATTTCTTGAGAAAGAAATCTCTTAATGAAAACTAAAATCAGTCTGGGCGTGAATATTGATCATGCAGCCACGTTGCGCCAAGTGCGTGGTGCGACCACCAGTTATCCTGACTTGGGGAAGCTAACTGAAATAGCAAAATCTGCCGGTGCAGAGCAAATTACTATTCATTTGCGCGAAGATCGTAGGCACATCCAAGACCCCGACGTTGTTTATTTATGTAAAAAATCGGCTTTGCCTATAAATCTTGAAATTGCCGTGGATGCAAAGATGGCGCGTGTGGCTTTAAAAAATCGTCCCAAGTGGGTTTGCTTTGTTCCAGAAAAACGGGAAGAACTGACAACCGAAGGCGGACTAGATATTGAAAAATGTCAGGCCAAAATTAAAAAATTAACAGCAAATTTAAAACACAATAAAATTAAAGTTTCCTATTTCATTGAACCCGCATTGTTACAGGTTGAGTTATCGGCCTTAGCCGGTGCCAATG
>JAYUTU010000285.1:0-4717 GCA_043754975.1 Bdellovibrionales bacterium
AACTGAGATCAGTAAATGAAAACGTAAACAGACCATCTGAGGCTCATCATGCAGTCATCTGAACTAAATCTATCATTACAAAAAAAAACAAAAGGCCGCGTGCTGGTTGCGATGAGCGGCGGAGTTGATAGCTCAGTGGCAGCAAGCTTGCTCGTTGATCAGGGATATGAAGTTATTGGTGCCACCATGCAGGTCTGGGATTATTCCAACTGTGACATCACCGAGGGTAATGGGACCTGTTGCTCAAGTTTAGATGTTGATGACGCTCGCAGTGTTGCTGATCGGTTAGGAATTCCATTTTACGTTTTAAATTGCGAAGCTAAATTCAAAGCAAGTGTCATTGATCCGTTTTTAAATTCTTATATGCAGGGCCAAACTCCGTTACCGTGTGTGAACTGCAATACGTATTTGAAATTTGATCATTTGATTAAAAAAATGAATGAGCTTGAATGTGATTTTTTAGCGACTGGACATTACGCTCAAATTGTTCAAGATCAGTTCGGTCAATCGCATATTGAAACATCGACAGATGACTGGAAAGATCAAACTTATTTTCTATTTACAATTGATCCGCAAATCATACCGAAGCTTTTATTTCCTATCGGTCATTTAAAAAAGCCAAACGTGCGAGAAATCGCTGAGCAAAAGTCTCTGGTTGTGGCTAAAAAGAAAGATTCCACCGGAATCTGTTTCGTTGGAAACAAGGGCTATGATCAATTCATCAAAGAAAATGTTGCACAGAGCATTTTAGATACCAAAAAAGGGTTCCTTAAACGTTTTCCAGACGGCGAGACCATGGCTCCGCACCAAGGAATCCATTTGTACACGATCGGACAAAGTAAGGGCCTGGGAATGACCTACCACGAAAAACTTTTCGTTATAAAAATTGATGCCGGTGATAATACAGTCTGGGTAGGGGAAGAAAAATATCTATTGCAGGATGAAGTTCGCATTATCGAAACCCATTTATTATCTGAACTAAATGAAGCAGAAGAATACCAAGTTAAAATTAGGTACCAACATAGCGGTGCCCCGGCAAAGCTGACAAAAACCGAGAGTGGCTACACAATTAAATTTACCCAGAGTCAACGGGCAGTCACTCCGGGACAAGCAGCTGTTATTTATCAAAATCAAAAGCTCATTGGCGGCGGATGGATCACATTGTCATGACGACGAATAGCCCAAACTTTATCATGCATACGTTTGGGTGTAAGGTAAATACTTACGACACAGGACTGATACAAAAAAATCTGCGGGATAATTCATGCACTACAAAATCTTTAGTTCATGTTTTAAATACGTGTGCTGTAACTGCCGAGGCAACTCAGCAGGCCGTGCGTTTGATTCGCAAAATTAAAGCAGATCAACCCTTTGCCACTGTGGTTGTTACAGGCTGTGCAGCCCAGGTAGATACTGATATTTTCAAAAATATTCCAGGGGCAGATTTAGTAGTAGCTAATTCTCACAAGGGTTTACTGCCACAAATTCTTGATCAGTATTTCAAAGGCGAAGTGAAAGACAAAGTATTTAAGTCAAATATTTTTCGCAAAGATGATTTAGAAATGGGTGGAGGCCTTGAAGCCCATCACACACGGAGTTTTCTTAAGATTCAAGATGGCTGCAACAGCTTTTGTGCGTTTTGCATTATTCCCTACGCACGTGGAAAAAGCAGATCCATTCCGATAGCAGCCCTTATTGGCCGCGTCCATGAGCTTCATGCGCAAAATATCAAAGAAGTGGTTTTAACCGGAGTTCACATTGGAGATTACGAGGATACGTCTACGGGAAAATCTCGTGGGCTCGAAGATTTAATTGAGTCCTTGCTAAAATCAACTAGCGATGTGCGGTTTCGATTATCGTCCCTTGAGCCCATTGAAATTTCTCCAAGATTATTAAGTCTTTTTAAAGACCCACGACTTTGTCCGCATTTTCATATGAGTATTCAATCTGCAGAAACGTCCGTATTAAAACAAATGAAGCGAAAATACGAATCCAGCCACGTGCAAAATTCGCTCTTAGAGATTCAGACTCAGCTCCCACACGCCTTTGTTGGCATGGATGTTATTGCCGGATTTCCTACTGAAACCGAGGAGCAATTTGAAGCAAGCTACCAGCTCTTAGCTAACAGCCCATGGACGCGTCTTCATGTTTTTCCCTACAGTGAGCGAGTGGGTACGAAAGCTCAGATCCTTCCACAAGTTGCCTTTTCAGTTCGAAAAGAACGAGCTGCACGACTACGGGAACTAAGTCTTCATCGTTATCAAAGCGAAGCACTGAAGCAGCGGGGTAAAATTAAATCGGTGCTGACATTGGCTAGTGTTAAAAAAAGCAATGCCCTATCAGATGATTATTGGCCAGTGCAAGTAACTGCTGCTGCTGGTGAAATCGTAAAACCAAATGAAATTCAAACCGTGCAGATTCGTGATGTGATAATGATCAATTCAGATGTGGTGCTCACTGGAGATCTTCATGGCATCTAACGTGTTTAACGTATCTAATATGTCTAACTTAATTGAAACTCAGCTTGGGTATAAATTTAAAAACAAAGACTTACTGCAGGAAGCCCTGACGCATAAGAGTTTCTGTATTGAACTGAATTCAGAGCGACCAAATTTTGAGCGTCTTGAGTATTTAGGAGATTCGATTCTTAATTTTATTATTGCTGAAGATCTCTTTCAAAAATTTCCAAAGGATGATGAAGGCTTACTTAGTAAAAAAAGAGCAAGCCTTGTGAACCAAACAACATTGAATCAGTTGGGCTTAAATTGCCAGTTGGCAGAGCAGATCATTCTTGGTCCTGGCGAAAAAAAACAGAATTCCCATTTACAGCCGCGAGTCTTAGCGTCCTGTTTTGAAGCCGTCATTGGCGCTGTTTATTTAGATTCAAACTATGAAGTGGCTAAAGAATTTGTATTGAAACACTTCAAGCATTTAGATTTTAAGTTAGATGATGTTTCGGGTTTTGAAACTGACTATAAAACTCGGCTGCAAGAAATCACGCAGAAGTTTAAAATGGGAACTCCAACCTATGAACTGGTTATGACCAAGGGGCCATCTCATCAACCAAGTTTTTTAGTGGCGTTAAAACTAAATGCCGTTGAGAAATCACGAGCTGAGGGTCCCAGCAAAAAAAAAGCAGAGCAGCTGGCAGCTGAGTTTCTGCTGCGCCAATTAAATGTAGATAATAAAATAGAGGATAGGAAAAAAGAATGAGTTACAAAGCAGGATACGTCGGATTAATAGGTCAGCCAAATGCAGGCAAAAGTTCGTTGATGAATTTTCTTATCAAAGAAAAGGTCTCTATTGTTACCAATAAACCACAGACAACACGGCGGCGTATTTTGGGAATTCATACAACCGCTGCGTCGCAGACAATTTTTATTGATGCGCCTGGAATAATTAAAGCTGCAAAAGGCTTAAATTCATTTTTAGAAAAAGAAGCTTTAGATGTGATCAAGGAAAGCGATGTTCTATTAGCTGTTCTTAATTTAGATCAAAAATCAGCAGACGATGCTGAAGTTATTTTAGAAATGGTTAAAAATTCGAAAAGGCCTTGGCTTGCAGTCATTACTAAGGTCGACATGGAGGACAAGTTTCACCGCGTCTTAATCCTAAAAGAAATGGTCGAGAAATTTGGTGGCAAAGCGCTTTTGATGTCCACGGAGCGTGCAGGTGACGACTACCGAAATGAGTTGCTGCAACAGCTAGAAAATTTGCTACCCGTAGCGGACGCTCCACTTTTTGAAGATGATATATACACGACTGAAAACATGCGAGAACTGGTTGCAGAAATTGTCCGCGAGCAGTGCTTTGAAAATTTGAACTATGAAATCCCCTATCAGTTGGCAGTCCAAGTCCGTCAGTATGACGAAGACGCCAAACCCTGTCCTAAGATTTATGTCGATGTGCTGGTTGCTAAGGAAAGTCATAAGCCTATTCTGATTGGTAAGGGCGCTGAACTGATCAAGAAAATTTCCCAAAAAAGCCGGGGAGAAATTGAAAAATTAGTTGGTGAAAAAGTATTCCTGGAAGTGAACGTTGTGGTTAAAGATAATTGGTTTGAACATTTGCAAACGATGAAAGAATTAGGTTATGTCATTGAACGAAAATAATACCGTTAGTCCTGAAGCTGGATCAAATTATGAAAACCAATTTGCATCAAAAGTTGCAATCATTGGAAGGCCCAATGTTGGGAAAAGCACACTTTTTAATATTCTGACGAACTCACGCAAATCTGTGGTGAAGAATCAACCCGGTGTGACTCGTGACATTTTGATCGAGCCAGTCGATGTTTGGGGAAAGAAATTCGACCTGATTGATACGGGTGGACTGACTGAATCTCAAGACCTCTTTTCAAAGTTAATTAAAGAACAAGTGACTGATTTTCTTTTCACAGTGGATTTTATTTTAATTGTCATGGATGGACGTGTGGGACTAGTGCCGGAAGACCGCGATATTATCAAGATCGCGAAGCAAACGGGTAAGCCGATGCTGTTAATCATCAACAAGGTAGATCGCCAGCATGAACAAGATATTGCGAAAGCCGATTTTTATGAATTTGGTTTGGATATCGTTGCTGCCTCCTTCGAACAGCGGGCTGGTCTAGCCGAAATTATGGAATGGCTGAACAAGCGTATTCCAGAGCAGACTGCGCATTTAAAAGAAGGCATGCGTATTGCCATGGTTGGTAAACCGAACGTTGGTAAAAGCTCACTGT
>JAYUTU010000286.1:0-2178 GCA_043754975.1 Bdellovibrionales bacterium
GCAAAGCCAACATCAATAACGCCCTGAAATGCCAGTAGCATGGGGATTTGCGCTGCAATTGACAGTAAGAAACTTTTAAGAAGTGGTAATGCAGCCCTCAATAAGTTCGTAGCAACAGTTGCAAGTTTTAGCCCAGTTACAAAAGTGAACACATACGATGCAGCCTTAGCGAACGCAATGAATGAGCTAATTGGAAAGCCGATCGCGAGACCCAAGAGTACGGGCTTGATAAGCTGAAGTGCAAAACTTAGTGCTGTAACACCAGTCTTTTTAACTTCAACCAAGGGCTGACCCAGTTTTACTTTTGTTTCCTCAAGAGTTGAATTAAACCTATTTAGAGACGCGCTTGCCGAATTTGCAGACCCAGCAAGACCGCTAGAGGTTTCAACGGCCAACTGATTCATAAATTTAGGGAGAAATTCTTCACTAACAACCTTGCCAGATTCAAGCATTTTAGTAAATTCAGAAGTTGTTTGACCTGCGGCTCTTGCTGCAATTTGAAATGTTCCCGGAAGGACTTCACCCAATTGTTGCTTTAATTCCTCTGAAGAAATAGCATTGCCCTTCGATATCATTTGATTGACAGCTCTGAAAGCGCTAGACTGTTCTTCTGGACTTAACTGATTGACAGCCGAAGCCTGATTTAGAGCCTTAAACATTGAATCCGACTGTCCTTCTAGGACCGTATCTTTTGAAGCTAGTCTTATCCCAGAATATCCTTCAACAGACGATCGAAGATCTGTACCAGTTGAAAGAGCCTGATCTTTGACCATTATCATCTTCTGTTTAGCAGTATCACGACCTCCAGTAGAGTAAGCTAATTTTCGAGAAGTCTTCTCAAAGGCTTCCGCCGTTTCAATAGAAGCCTTTATGACTTCTGGCGCATATTTAAAATAGGTCTTCAGGCGCAGGAATCCGATGCCACCCGCTAATAGTAAGCCTTTATCCAAACTTGCAAAGCTGGCTTTTAGTACGCCAAAAACCTTTGCAAAGAGGGGATTCTGAGAAGAGTACTGCTCCGCCATATCCATGGCACTTTGTTTCGCATAGGCAGCAATATCATCTAGATCAAGTTTGACCTCTGATTTTATTTTTTTGCTGGCTGAATTCAGAATGCCTAAAGACTGTCCTTCAAAAGCATAAGCATCAAGTTCAGCCGACCTTGTAGTCTTCTCTTCTGAATTGCTTAAAGTGTACCCTTGTTTAGCAGCCTGTTCTTTGACCTTTTCTAAAGATTTATCAGCATTTTTAATAGCTTCTTCAGGTGCTTGGCTTTCTTCAATAAGAGGCATATTAAAGGATTGCTCTCCTGAGGCAATCTTGCCAATAGAGCGCTTCCCAAATTCAAGTTGAGCGGCGTGTCTTAATTCATGAATAATATCCTTAAGCTCTTCTTGATACTGAGCTAAATCTTCCGCATCCCCCTGCATCATGGCCCTGATGGAATCATCCACAACAATTTGATTCGTCTTCAAATCGTAAAGAGCTTTAACACCCATCTCTTGAAGCCGCTGATTGTCTACAACCAGCTTTGGTAGATCTTCCGCTGAGAACTCAATGTTAGACCGATTTGCTATTTCTTCTGCGATCGCTTCGTAATTTCTATACAGATTCTCAGAGGCTTTTTTCTGAAATTCTTTCTGAATTGCTTTCTTTTTTCTGTCGTTAGTAAAGAATCCAAACAATCCACCTTGCTCGGGAGACTCTTCTTCAACTTGACTTTCGGTTGAAATTCCCAAGCCCGACTGAGGAGAAGTTTTTTTTGCAATAAAAGCTTTTGCTGATCCTAATATTTTATTGAACTTAGCCTTGGCTGTTACTGGAGGTTTAAGTTTGTCTTGCTCTTTTCTGGTCGTTCGATGCTCTTTTGCAATATCTTCTAGACTTTTTTGAGCTTCAGTAAAATCTTTTACAACCTTTACGACGTCCGGGCTGCCTAGATATTCTTTAATGGCATGACTTTGCACGTCTACAGGGAGACTGCTCTTGTCGGCCCCCTTAGCCAAAGCGTCTCCAGTTCCCATAAGCCCAATAGAGCCACTATCAGTAGCCTGATAAGCTCCTAGCGTTGGAGTTCCAACGGACAACACTGGGCGTTGACGATCTCACCTTGCGGTTCGCCGAGGCGGTGCAGCGCCGCGAGCACCTCGGCGAACCTCGGCGACGGAACGCGAATCG
>JAYUTU010000287.1:0-4713 GCA_043754975.1 Bdellovibrionales bacterium
GATCAATTAAAAGATGCAGTCGATTACGTGGCCCTTACGGAAATGATCAAACGCACGGCGCAGCAAAAATCATTTCAACTGATTGAGCATTTAAACCAATCGGTTTTTGATCACGTGATTGCAAGTTTTAGGCAGCAACACATTTTTGCTGAAGTTTCCCTAAATATTCGTAAAATTCGCGTGCCGGTGGAAAATTTAAAAGATGGTGTCGAGTTCACATGTTACCAGTTGCTGTCGTAATTGGCCTTGGCTCAAATTTAGATAATCCGCTAGCGTTTCTGCGAACAGCACTTGCAGAAATTAAACAAATTTCAGCTGTTCGGGTGGAACGGGTCTCATCAATTTATGAGTCCCAGGCTCAGGTCCCTGCTGGAGCACCCGCAAACTGGAATCAAGATTTTTTAAATGCCGCCGTATTAATTTCTGTAGATTCCAAGTTAAATCCAGAAACGCTATTGTACGAATTAAAACGCATTGAAAAAAAAATGGGTCGAAATAGCACTGAGGTCTGGGCGCCTCGGTGTATAGATTTAGATATACTGTACTGGCAGGGGCTGCGTCTGAATCAAAAAAATTCAGCGGCTGGTTTAACAATCCCTCATGCTCAGCTAAGTCAGCGTCCTTTTGCTTTATGGCCATTACTTGATGTTTTTCCAGCCGCACAAGTCGAAAAACCGGTGTGGAGCTTGGGATATCAATCGGAAATCCCATTTGAAACTCGTAAATCATTAAGATATTTTTGGCCCAAGTTAATGGGTATTTTGAATTTAACTACTGATAGCTTTTCTGATTCCTTTTCTGATAGCTTTTCAAATAGCTTCGGTGAACCTAATGAACTTAGTGTAGAAAAAATTTCGGCGCGGATTGAGGCCCTAATTGCTGCTGGCGTAGATGTTTTAGATTTCGGAGCCGAATCAACTCGGCCCGGAGCAAAGCCAGTCAGCTCAGCTACGGAGTGGCAGAATTTAAAATTAGCTTTGGATTTAGTGAAAGCAAAACCAAATCTTTCTGTTAGCATTGATTCGTATAAGCCCGAAGTTATAAAAAAGTGTTTGGACTACGGCCACATCGAGTACATCAACGATGTGACGGGGTTACGAGATAAAGAGATGCAAAAAATAGCGCAGCAGTCCGGGAAAAAAGTATTTGTAATGCATTCTTTCTCAGTGCCACCACGTCCCGAGGAAGTGATTTCAGAAACTGAAAATCCAGCTGAAATTTTAGCAACCTGGTGGCAGCAGCAGAAGCAGCAACTGGGTGAATTGGGTTTTTCAAAAGAACAACTTATTTTTGACCCTGGAATTGGTTTTGGAAAAACCAAACAGCAGAACTTATTTTTGTTAAAAAACCTGCAGCAGTTTCAAGAAATTCATGAATCCATTTTAATCGGACATTCGCGAAAATCCTATCAGAATTTATTTTCAAAATTTTCGGAAATACCGGAGCGGGCCCCCAAAGACCGGGATTTAGAAACAGCACTTGTGACCAGTCAGTTAAATTTAGCGTATGTGCAATATTTACGGATTCACGATATCACAAGCCAAAGAATTGCTTTGAGTTTTCGATGAGCACTTCAGAATTTGATTTGTTAATCAGCCAGCTTGAAAAGTTAAGCGTCATGCCAAAGGAAATGCCCGGCATCGATAAAATACGGCGGGCTCTGGCAGATACTGATTGGTTTCAAAAAATTGATGCAAAAAAAGTAATTGTCATAGCTGGAACAAATGGAAAAGGCAGCACCTGTGCGATACTAGAGGCCCTGCTGACAGCGGCTGGTCAAAGTGTCGCTTTTTATAGTTCTCCTCATTTAATTGATACAACGGAGCGCATTCGAGTGAACCGTCGGCAAATCACTAAAGAGCATTTCATGCAGCTGCATCAAAAAAATTCCGAGCGAATTGCAAAATTTGAGTTAACACATTTTGAAGCTTTGACGTTAATGGCTGCAGATTATTTCTTTTCTGAATCGTGGGGGCATCAATTAGATTTCGCGATTTTCGAAGTGGGCCTGGGTGGTGCGTTTGACGCCACGAATGCAATACCTCATGCAACATCTGTTGTGACCTCATTATCCTTGGATCATACAGCTATTTTAGGGTCAAATTTGCAGGCTATTGCAAAAAATAAATTTGGCATTGTGCAAAAAGGTAATGTAGTTGTTCATCATCCGCTACCGCTTGAAGTGCGGCCACTGCAAAAAGAAATTCAGCTTCAAACGGAAAGCATTTGGTACAATTCCGTCGCAGTTTTGGTTGAAACAGTGCCTAGTCATTTAATGGGTGCGGCTCCTGGCTATTTTTTGCAAACCCCCTGGGGCCGCGCTGAGATTAATTTATTAGGCCAACGTGCGGGAGAAAATGCAGCGACTGCGCTGACTGTGTTTGAGACGTTGGGCTTTTCGCCGAAACCATATTTGCATGCGTTGAACCAGATCGAATGGCAGGGGCGCATGCAGCGAGTCCGTTGGCCTGGTTTGCCTGCAGCGCTGTATGTTTCAGGGGATCACAACCCAGACGGTGTGAATAGTTTGCTCCGACTGCTCACGGATTTTCAATGGGAAAAAATTCATGTGATTGCAGGAATTGGCAAAGACAAAGACTCTTCTGAAATGTTGGAGCAGTTAACATCATTAAAAAATTGCAATTTGTATCTAACAGAGACTCCATTTAAGGGACTGGCCTTAGCCGAGTATCCAGAAAAGTTTAAGAATTTAGCGAAACTTCTGAACGCGGATAGTGCATCTATTTTAAATCAATTGGTTCAGACAGTATCTGAAAAAGACTTAGTCTTAGTCACAGGATCACTTTATTTGGTAGGCGATGTGTTAAAGAAAATCGCTACGAACAAATAAGCTCTGCAGATGTAAATTTTTATCTGCTAATTTTGTGACGGCTTCAGCCCCTCCGCGATTAATCACGCATAGAACATTTTCGACTCGAGCGCCTGAGCGGCGTAAATCATCGGTGCTTAATAATACTTGGCCTCCGGATGTAATAACATCTTCGATGATACAAAGTTTTTTATTTTTCACATCAAAACCCTCAGCGAACTGACACGTTCCGTAAGTTTTTGCTTCTTTACGAATAAAGGCACAGGGAATTCCGGTTATTAGTGACAGGGCAGTGCCGATAGGAATTCCACCCATTTCTAAGGCAGCCAGAGCTTCCGTGCCAGCAGGAATAAATATTTTTAGCTGCTCGGCGATTTCTTTTAGTAACTGAGGCTGAGCTTCGAAGCGGTATTTATCAAAATATTCAGTGGAGCGAATTCCACTGCGGAGTAAGAAGTCGCCTTTCAAATGGCAAATAGCATCGATTTTTTTTGCTAATTCAGCGTGCGTCACATGGTCCCCTTTAGGCTCTTTTTTCTTGGCTTAGTTTATGCTTTTTATAGTGTTCTGGGAAAGGTTTTACGCGGAAAAAACTATGTCATTGAAATTAGCCAAGATAAAAGAATATCAAACTGTTCGTCTTTTCGCCACCTTAGGGGTGTTGACATTAATTGCTGTTTTACTATTTAAAGTGGTGCTGTTTGGTCCGACACATAAAGCTGCCGTTCGAGTTCCTGCTGAAATAACTAGCCCAGAATAAATACTGACGAATGACTATTTGCGCGTAACATTTTTTCGTAATTGCCACTGCTCCATGGCGTACTTCCGCATATCTTCAATATTATCAAATTCATCTACAATTTCAACACCAAGTAAAGTCTCAACAGTATCTTCTAAGGTAACCAATCCGGTGACGCCGCCATAGTCATCGACCACTAAGGCCATGTGGTCTTTTTCTTTGATAAAAAAATCTAAAGCTTGCGATACTGTCATGCGCTCATTGACAGAATTAATAGGTAGAATTAATTCTCGCACCAGTTTGGTGTGCTGATCTTGCGATAACGCTTCTAAAATTTTATAGCGATGAGTCATTCCAATGATATGATCTAACGTGCCTTCATAAACCGGTAATCGAGAAAAGCGAATAGGTCGGTATTTGCGAGCCACTTCATCAACATTGATCGCACCATCTAAGGCCGTAAAAACAGAACGGGGAGTCATGATATCGGAGACGTAGATTTTATCTAACTTCAAAAGATTTCGAATTATAGTGGATTCTTTTGCCTTAATAGTTCCTTCTTCCACACCTAGCTCTGCGGTTTTAATCATCTCATCACGGGTAACATCAGGCATATCAGAGGGCGTGGATAAGCCCTTCGAAATTAATTCAGATAGTTTAACCAGAGGATACAGAGCAACGATCATAAACTGAACGCCGTAAGCTGCCACGGGAGCTAAAGCTTTTGAATGATTTTTCCCAACAGTTTTTGGAATAATTTCTGAAAAAATAAGTACCATGAGGGTCAAAAACACAGAAAATAATGTTACATAGGCATCGCCAAATTCTCGGTGCACCAAGGACGCAATCCAGGCGCCCCCCATTGTGTGAGCAACAGTATTTAATGTTAATATTGCAGACAGAGAGCGGTCCGGGTTGTCGAGATGGTGGCTAAGTAGCTTGCCGTATTTTGCTTTTCCATCAGCAACAACGGCTACGAAAGCCGGTGAAAGCGAAAGCAGAACTGCTTCACAGAGCGAGCAGAAGAACGAAATACATAAAATAAGAAAGAAAGTAATGAAGATAAGTAACATAAATCGGTGTTCAGATTAGCACCCGGGTGTAGGTAGCGGCAAAGCGGACGTGACTTTAGTCTGGTGGGTAA
>JAYUTU010000288.1:0-4711 GCA_043754975.1 Bdellovibrionales bacterium
CTTAGCTTTGCCATTGAAACAAAGCGTATGACAGAGGCCATTGCACGAATGAAAACACTAGTCGATAGTTTGAAATTAGCATAATTAGATTAGTTTTTGTTGCTGCCAATCCGCTTAAATTCGAATGGGCGCACTGATTTTCCGTTTTCTAAAACAGCTTCTCGGGCATGCTCATCTAAAAAAGTTTGTGGCACTTGTGTTGAGTTTCTAGCCAAAGTTTCATTAAATTGCTGTTTGATGTTTGCCATACTTGTTAGATCTGGTTTTAGCGTGTCAAAAGCTGTTGAGGAAACCATCTGATTCATTTTTTTCAGTTGTTGCTCAAAGTCCTGAATTTCTTGTTGATGACTTTGGTTTCCATCTGGTCTTTGGAAATTAATTTGATTCATTTGATTTACCCAGGCTGGCAAGTTTTCTTCTGAGAACTGCAAATTTTCTTTATTCATTTTAATGATCATTTCAATTTCAGCTGTGTTTAAATCTATTTTTTGACTAATTTGGTCTGCGGTAAATCCCTGATTAGCAAACTTGGCAGCTTGTACGTACTTACTCGTTTTTTGCCGCTCAACAATTTCTGCGTGTGGAACTTGATCATAAAATATTTTTGAAACATCCAGGGCCTTAGATAACACGGCTTCGATCTGCTCAATCTTTTCATCTGACTGCATTAATTTGCTTTGCACGTCGTTCGACTTCTGTTCGATGAGATGCACCCAGCGTCTGACTTGCTCGTCGGACTTATCAGATAGGTCCTGCAGAATTGAAATTTTATTTTGCAAAAGTTGTAAACCTTTTGTCAGGCGTTGGTCGTCCTGGTGAGATTTATTGCGAATAAAATAATTAAAGGCGATAAAAATGATTAACAGCAAATTCATTAAAGCTAGAGTTAAAAGCCAAACGTTCACAGGAGCTTCCCTTCGTTGTGGGCATCTGTTGCTCTTACAGTGTATTGTGTTTGTTCCACGCATCACAAGTAGGTCTAGTCCACGTTTCTAAATAACCAGACCTAAGCCTTCTTTTGCTTCGGCGGATAATGAATTACTCTGTTAGAAGTTATGAGGAAAAAATGAAAACAAATAAGCATTTTGGACTGTTCTCGCTTCACGTGATAGGTTTGTTTTTACTTTCGTGTGCCCCGGTTAAATTTCAAAAAGCCAGTGTGAATACGATCACTGCCTGTTCCGGCTCAGTCTGCTCGACGGGCGGAAAGCAAATCAATTGCAATCCAAAAATTAATTCCACTGCAGATACTTTCACTTACGCAGGGGGTGCTGCCCTTCCAAGTATCGCCTCAAATTGTGACCCCGCTAATGTCGATTATACGTGGGTAGTAAAAAAAGCAGATACGACAGTGATTTCCTCGACGATACCTGGTCTTACGGGGGCTAATCCCGGAGCAGTTGATTTTACAGTTTTAGGACCTGGCGCCTATTACGTTTATCTGCAGGCTTCGCAGACGGGTGCAGGATTCTCGACATATAATGCAGTAAATCCTTTAGAATTTATCGTTGGAGCAGTTGGTAACCAGCTGATGTGTGATCCAAAACTGAATCAAACGTTAACAGATGTTACCGTAAATTCAGCAGATGCAAATGCAGTCGTTTCTGCGAATTGCAGTCCACTTGCAGGAAGTTACGTTTGGTCAGTAACAAAAAATAACGCTCCCATCTCAGTGGCAGGTCTCAGCGGTGCGACCTCGACTCCCGATCTGAAATCTTATGGTGCTGGAATTTACAAAATCTCATTGTACGCGACGGTCCTAGGTTCGCAGCACTGGCAAAGCAGCACTCCGTTGACTGTAACGGTGGTTAACCCTCCGCCACCAACTCCCGCAGCGGAATGTAATCCTCGAATTAACGGAACCATGACCTCATTGACTGTAATTTCGTCGTCACCGCACCCACTGATCAGCGCGAATTGTATTCCGTCCGATGGCACATACACCTGGTCTGTTACGCGAAATGGTAATCCTGTGCCTGTGCCGAACTTAAGTGGAGCAAATTCGAATCCTGACTTTTTAAGCTTAGGTGTGGGAACTTATTTAGTTTCGGTTCAAGTCACAGCCGCAAATTATGTAGCTTGGAACACAACAACGCCTTTATCAGTCACTGTGGATTCCGGCGGCGGTGGACAAAATGTTAACTGCGCGCCACGATTAAATGACAAAGCTGTTTCAGTCAGCATTGTCATGAGCGGAACAAATCCAAAAGTCACTTCGGGCTGTGACCCTGCATCTGCAGCGCATTCGTGGTCTGTTTTCAGAGATGGCCAGCCGGCAACAGTTCCAGGGCTCTCTGGGAATGAATCGATTCCCGATTTTACCGCTGCGGGCGCCGGAACGTACACCATTTATTTAACTGCAGCTACTAACGGCTACAATGCGTACGTAACCCCATGGCCCCTGGAAGTGGTTGTCAGTTCAACGCCACAATCATTTCGTCCAATAACACTACAAAAATTTGTGCAAGCAACAGATAACAAAGTCGACATTATTGTTGTTGTTGATGATTCAAGTTCAATGTTGCCTGATAACACCAAACTGGGAGAGCGGCTTCAGGGGTTCGTCAATGATCTATCGAATTCAGGAATTGACTGGCAAATTTGTGCGACAGTAACTCATGATCAGCTAGCAAACGGCAACATGTACTGGGGCCTATCACGCGACTGGGTAAATTACCCTGGTCCTTCGCAGTGGATTTTAAAATCTGGAGCAACTGACCCATATTCCATTTTTACCAACACAATTAAAGCTATCGGTGCTGGTTGGGAGAATACGGATGACGAGCGTCCACTAAAAGCCGCTTTTTGGCATGCTGAATACAATCCGTATAATTCATGTTATCGCAGCGGGGCTGCACTTTCAGTATTGATGATTTCAGATGAAGATGAACGCTCGGTGGGTGGTGATCCAGCAGCCGTTTTTTACGCGAACGAACTGAAAAATTTGTCTGCTGAGGATCAGCCTCATGGTTACATCAACCGGATTAAGCAATTATACACAATCAACAAAAGACTGAGTGTTAATTCGATCATTGTTAAACCAAAAGATGCAGCATGTATGGCATCGCAAGACGGCGGCAGTTCAAAAAGTCATTACGGGTATAAACTGAATGAGCTTTCCCAATTAACGAATGGGTTTGTTGGCAGCATTTGTGATACGAATTATTCTAGTAATTTGTATTATTTCAAAGACCGTATCGTGAATTCGTTGGCGTCAATTCCGCTAGAGTGCGCCCCGGTTGGCGCAATCTCAGTGACAATAACGCCATCGATGGGACCAGTGAATACGTCACTGCAAAATAATTTGCTTATTTTCAGTCCGACAATTCCTGCAGGACGTACGGTCAATATTCAATACAATTGTTCTCAGAATTAAAACAAGGCGAGCGCTAGAGTTCTAGCGCGAGCTTTCTTTGATGAACATGGTCATGTAATGGCGAACTAAATATTCAGGCTTAAAACTTTGGCCCTTGAAAGACCAAAGCACTTCTTCAAAGGCGCCCCACTTAGCTTCGATTAATTCTTCTTCAACAACGATGGTCACTTGCTCTTTTTGTGTTGGCTGTGGGATGGCTAAATTACCAACGTAGTGAAAGCGCATGCTGATAAGGCCTGAGTTTTTTACGGAAAAAATCATTTTATAGCCATTTCGAAACAGCATAAAATCGGCGTGAGTCTTTGCAATTCCATAAACTTTGATGCGGCCCAAGGCTGTTGGTTTTAATTCATTAAATACGGCAGCTGTTTCTGCAAAATCTGTTTTTAATCGGAGTAAAAACTGAATTGTCTCGTTAACTAAGATTCGCTGAGTGTCTAAACCCAAGTTCATATCGATCATCACCGATTTTTCAATTTGCTCATCTGCTGAAACTAATTCGCGGATCCACGTTTTGCTTTCGGTTCGATTCATATCCATTTTTTAAGCTCCACATGTTAAATGCTTTATTTTTGGTGCAGGTGCACACCCTAACTTTCAAGAGCGAACGAATTATTGTCAATACTTAAAGCTAGGTATCAGGTCAAAAACCACCCAGCTGTAATGCCAAAGCGAAAGCAGGGCCATCTGAGAACAACGGCGAAAATGGGTAGTACCCACCAACTATTATATTCAGTGGCAGGATGTAGCCCACGGTGGTCTCTAACTTTGCTTCGATACCGGTGCTCCAGTAGGTTTCGTTGAGCCGGCTGCGGGGGCGCTCTTTATAGACACCAAGTCCATCGGCAACCACGGCGCCCGATAGGCGTTTTAGAAAAAATGCTGGGCTTACAGCGCCGCGTTCGATGGTCAGCAATGGAAATCGATACTCTGTATTTAGTGTCCAAAGGCTGCGCCCAAAAAACTGGTTTGGCTGGTAGCCACGTAAAACAAACTGTGGATTTAAAGTATCTGCTGCAAAAAAAGTGGATGAGTTACTAGTTCCAAAACGTGCCGATAGCGGCTCAAAAGTTATAAGGCCATTCAGCCGCACCATCACGGCATGATGCTGCGGTAATCCGTGTGAATAATATTTTAGAAACGTTGCAATGACACGGTTGTAATCGATGCTGTTTACCACGTTTTGCTGATATTCATAACGGAGTGCCAAACCAATTCCACCTTCTGGAGAAATTTGAAAAATATTTTGATCGTAATTTAAAAGTGTTAGCTGAGCGAAAGGGCCCCCATGTTTTGTCTCCGTGACAAAGCTTGTAGCTTGCTGCTGATAACCAA
>JAYUTU010000289.1:0-4709 GCA_043754975.1 Bdellovibrionales bacterium
AATAGGCTTCTCGGAGTGCACCGCATGTTGGTTTCAGACATTGCGGGAACCACTGTTGATAGCGTCGATTCTCCCTTTATTTATAACGACCGCAATTATGTCATTGTGGATACTGCGGGTCTTAGGCGCCAGTCCAAACGAGAAGAAGATATCGAAATTATCTCAGCATTTAAATCCAAAGAATCGATCCGTCGAGCCGATATGGTTTTATTGGTGATAGATGGCGTCACTGGACCCTCGGAGCAAGATGCTAAAATCATGGAGGCTATTTTAAATGATCATAAAGGTGTCATACTAGTTGCAAATAAATCCGATTTAGCTGGTGTTGAAGTTGAAAGCTACCGTGAAACATTCCGCGCTCAAGTAGAAAAAGTTTTTCATTTTTTCACGGATGTACCCATTGTGTTTACTTCGGCGGAAACAGGATCTGGTATCCCAGATCTTTTTAAAATGATTGAAAAAGTAACTAATAATATTAATTTTAGAATTTCTACGAATGAGTTAAATAATTTCTTTTTTGATACGATACGTAAGACCCCGGCCCCTGTTTGGGGAGTGAAAAATGTTAAATTTTATTATTTGACTCAGACCTATCAGAAACCACCAGCATTCATTGCATTTGCAAATCATCCCGATGGTGTAACTCCGTCGTACCGCCGATTTTTGATTAAACATTTAAAAGAAGAATACAATCTGCACGGGACTCCAATACGTATTTTTTGTATGAAAACCCGAAGCGGTGGAAAAGCTCCGGATTAATGGCAAAAAAATCCTCGTGGCGGAATCGACTTTCTTTTTACTTATTGGCCATTGGTAGCGCCTGTGGATTAGGTAACTTATGGCGTTTTCCCTATATTGTTGGGGAAAACGGCGGTGGTGCTTTTTTGCTACTTTATGTTTTTTTAGCCTTCACGATTGGTCTTACTTTGCTGATCGCTGAACTAATGATCGGGCAGTTCACTGGGACCAGCATCTTGGTTGCCTCCAAGCGAGTAGCGCTACAATATAAAAAGCCGTTTCATCTTTTTGGCTGGCTGAGTGTTTTGATCAGTGCCGTGACACTGGCGTATTATTCGGTGATTTGTGGTTGGGTTCTGCATTACTTAATGCAATTTTTGATGAGCCTATTTCAGCCACAGCCTTTGGCCTATTTAAGTCAGACTTCCATGTTAACATTATCGCAGAATTCCTGGCTACAGTTCTTATTGGCTAGCGTCCACTTACTTATTTCAATCATCATTGTGGTGAAGGGTTTAAGTGATGGCGTGGAACGATGGATTACTTCGTTGCTTCCGCTGTTTGGTCTTTTAGTTATTGCGCTACTTGTAAAATCATTGTCGCTAGATTCAACTCCGGACGTACTTCGTTTTCTATTTTATCCTGACTTTTCTAAGTTAACTTGGGGTTCTATTGGCCATGCCACAGGACATGTTTTTTTCACATTGTCTTTAGGTTTCGGGACAATGGTTACGTTTGGCTCCTACTTTAAAAAAGAAGAGCACTTACCTAATATTGGTTTTCGAGTCACATTAGTCGACACAATTATTTCTATAGTCGCCGTTTTACTTATTTTTCCGATTGCCTTTTCGAGTTCTAAACAGCCACTCACAGACCCTAGCCTGCTTTTTGAAGTTCTTCCCAAGTTCTTAGCAAAAGACAAAAGTGGAGTTTTTTTTGGCCTCACATTTTTCCTGTGTCTGTGGCTGGCAGCACTAAACGCTAGTATTGGTCTTCTAGAAACTGTCACTGCAAACTTAGTCGAGAAACGACCGGAATTGAAAAGATCACTGTCGGCTTGGATTTCTGGAATTGCCATTTTAGGCTTAGCTGTTCTGCCAGCTTTTTCAGGGACTTTGTTTAAGAGTTTTAAAATAAAGAATTTAAGTTTTATTGAAACTATGGATTCTTTTTTAATTAATGGACTTCTTCCTATTGCGGGTTTGGGAATGGTGACGATTGCGCTGCTGGTGCTGAGCGAAGCCGATCGTAAAAAACTTTTTGTCAAAGTGGGTAGCTCAACCAGTCTCAGTATGTTTTCGCACTGGCGTTTTTCATTGAAGTGGTTGGTGCCCAGTGTGATTATTTTAGGATTCGTATTTCAAGTGTTGGGCTTACTATTTTAATTTAAAAATTGAGACCAATGATAGTCGAGATATCAAAAATATCTCCGTTCAATGTAGGACTTACCGGGCGCTGATCAGGTAAGCCGACTCCACCAGAACCTTCTTCGATAAAGCGTTTATTTTCATCTGGAAACTGCACAAAATGGTACGAGCCCTGTATTCCTACATAGGCGCGGCGTCGTGACAGGGGGATTTCTAAGCCAAGACCTGTTTTAAATCCTGCAACGTTGTCGGGAACTGGAGCCAGCTCTTCACTTAAATTGTAAGTTCTTTTGTAGTAACCAATGCCTACGATCACATAAGGGTTAAGGTCTGCAAGCCCTTTTGTGACGTTTTCAGTGTTAAAGTAATACTTAACATTCAGATCGAGTGTCTGAATATTTACGTTACCAGTGTATGTTTTAGAAACAATAGTCGGAGGATCGTTCGTAAAACTTTGAAACTGCACATTATGATCGCCTAAAGAAAAACCCAGAGAAGTGGCTAGTTGTAAGTCGAAAAAATAAGTGAACTGAAAACCATAGATCAGGTTGGGCGTGTAGGCTTGGGCAAAACCACCGCCAGTGAAACCACGATAACCTAACTGCAAACCAAGAGTTAAATAGCGGCCATTTTTAAAAAAATTGATGTCCGCTTCTTCGTCACTGTCTTGCTCGAACTCATTGTAATCTGAGAACGGGTCAAATGCCTCATCCACGTCTCCGGATTGAGCCAACGCCTGCGAATGTATTAAGCTGACTACCAAGGCGGCAGTAGCAAAAAAAATACGAAGAAAAGAAACCACCTTTGTATTCTGATGTGATCTTTTTCTAAGGACTACAAAAAAGTGTAGCCTTCGGCGTTTTAGTCTTGAAGCGTTAATTGGAAAGGTGCTTGTCGACGCTAACTCGGAACTGTTATTTTCAAAACAATCTTAGGAGAACGCTTTGATCGACTACAAAGATTCTGGTGTCGACATTCAAGCAGGTGACCAGTTAGTTTCCTGGCTGCAGCAGGATAATCAGCAAACTGCGCTCGTCAATTCCTCTGCTGTTCCTGTAAAACCCAAATTTAAATCCGATGTTCCTGACTTTCAAAATCGAGTTGTTTCTGGCATCGGCGGTTTCGCTGCACTTTTTGATGGCCGTTTTTCGCAAATGAAGAAGCCGTTACTTATTTCCTGTACGGACGGGGTGGGTACCAAAGTTAAAGTTGCCTCGTACTTCGAGGATTTTTCTACTGTTGGCCAGGATCTGGTTGCCATGTGTGCTAATGATTTAATTTGCACCGGCGGCACGCCACTTTTTTTTCTCGACTACTATGCTATGGGAAAATTAAATTTAAATTCGGCGCAGTCTTTCTTAAGTGGCATCCGTCAGGCGTGTGCAAATTCACATATGGTTTTAATTGGCGGTGAAACTGCTGAAATGCCAGGTGTGTATCAGTCTAACGATTTTGATTGTGCCGGTTTTTCAGTGGGAGTGGTTGACGAAGAAAAAATGTGGGGGGCTCACAAAGTTGTGGCCGGTGACATTATTCTTGGACTGGCGTCTTCGGGATTTCACAGTAATGGATATTCTTTACTACGTAAAGTTTTTGAAACTGAATTTGAAAAATACAGAAACTGGCTGATGACACCCACAACTCTGTATGTTGAAGCACTTTTAAGTGTGAAGCAAAATTGCGAAATTCATGCAGCTGCTCATATTACAGGTGGCGGTGTTGAAAATATCCCGCGTGTTCTACCGCAAAATCTGAAAGCCCACTTGAGCCAGTGGCGATTGCCTGAGTGCTTTTTAGAAGTCCAAAAACGGACTCAAATGACAGAGCAGCAGATGCTAGAAACATTTAATTGTGGTATTGGTATGGCGCTGGTGCTACCGGAGTCCGAAGTTGAGAAAGTTCAAGCACAAATTCAAGCTGTAGGAATCGCAACACAACGAATTGGACGGGTTGAAAATCGACGTGAGCAGGAGCCCCATGTCACCTGGAGCTAAACTTCGAGTTAGAAAACCGAAACGGACCGCGGTTTTTATCTCGGGGAGTGGCTCGACGCTGCAAACTTTGTTGGAGGTTCGCCACCAACTTTGCATTACCGTCATTATCAGCAATAAGAAACTGGCTCTTGGGGCATTAAAAGCGAAGCGGTTTGGGTGTCAGATAAAGTTTTTAAGAAAAGAAGACTCTTACCAAGACCTGAACATATTTTTAAAAAATAATAACATCGAGCAAATTTTTTTAGCGGGCTTCATGAAGATCCTGCCAGCTGAATTTGTAGCTCAGTGGCCAGAACAAATTTTTAATATTCATCCGAGCTTATTGCCGGAATTTCCAGGGCTTATGGCTTCTGAAAAAAGCTTTCAGGCTCAGGCTGATATGGGAGTAACGATCCACCACGTCAATCAACATATGGACGAAGGGCCCATTTTTCTGCAGCAAAAATCAGTTTCTCAAAACGTCATAAATCAAATGAATTTTGCGGAAGCCCAGTTTTGGTTACGACGGACGGAGCAGCATTTGCTCAGAGAATTTGCCCTAAGGAGTGCCGTTTGAAAATTGCTTATATTGGATATGATCGCAGTTGTTTGAAGGCTGCAAAGATTTTGT
>JAYUTU010000290.1:0-22577 GCA_043754975.1 Bdellovibrionales bacterium
ACTTTAATGAAGTAAACACGGAGTTAGTATGGCATCGAAAAAAGCGGGTGGTAGTACCAAGAATGGCCGGGATTCACAGTCGAAGCGATTAGGCGTGAAACGTTTTGGCGGCCAAAATGTAAAATCAGGAACAATCATTGTTCGTCAGCGTGGAACAAAATTCCAAACTGGTAACAATGTTAAAATTGGCCGTGATCATACGATTTACGCTGTAATCGAGGGTTTAGTTAAATTTGAAAGATTTTCGAAAGAAAAATTTAAAGTTAGCGTTTACCCAAAAACAGCGTAAAAGAACAACACAATCAAATTGTTAATTCTCTAAAAGGAGCCCAACGGCTCCTTTTGTTTTGAGCATGCATTTAAAATGCAGAAGTAGAAAAAATTATGAAGTTCGTCGACGAAGTAAAAATAAAAATTTCATCTGGCCGCGGTGGCCCGGGTAGCGTTAGTTTTCGGCGCGAATCAGGAACACCTCGTGGAGGCCCAGATGGCGGAGACGGTGGCAAAGGCGGAGATCTTGTTTTTAAAACCTCTCGTCATATTAATTCGTTAGTCGATATTAAATCACACAGAAAATATGCTGCAGAAAACGGGCAAGCAGGCGCACGTGACAACTGTTTTGGCTCACAAGGTTCTGATTTAGTTATCATTGTGCCTGAGGGCACGATCATTCGCAGTGAAGCTGGCGAAGTGATGTACGACTTAAATAAAAATCAGCAAGTGACAGTACTTCGCGGTGGTCGCGGTGGCAAAGGGAATACATTTTTCAAAAACAGCATTAATCAAGCTCCTGAGCATGCGCAGCCCGGAGAAGACGGCGAATCGTTAGAAATCACTCTTGAATTAAAACTAATTGCCGACGTTGGAATTATCGGTTTCCCGAATGCCGGAAAATCTACTTTCATCTCGCGGGTGTCTGCCGCCAGGCCAAAAATAGCAAACTATCCATTTACGACCCTAACTCCTCAATTGGGTGTTGTTAAGGTCGGCGAATACAGCAACTTCGTGTTGGCGGATATTCCAGGATTAATTAAAGGTGCTCATCAAGGCGTTGGTTTAGGAATACAATTTTTAAAGCATATTGAACGCACTAGCCTGTTTATACATATCGTAGATGTTTCGGGAATGAGTGGCCGTGATCCGATGGCTGATTTTGAAGACATCAACTACGAATTAAAAATGTATGATGAATTGAACAAGGACAAAGACGAATTTTTTCCACTTTCATCGCGCGAACAAATTGTTGTTTTGAATAAAATTGATTTGCTTGGGACTGATCAAGCAGAAAAACTGAAAATTCAGTTTAAAAAGAAATTCAATGTGGACGTGTTCGCTATTTCCGCAGTAACGGGCAAGAACATGAAAGAGTTTTTAGGCTACATTGCTGAAAAAATTCTGCGCTCGAAAGAAACTGATTCAGACGCTAACTCGATTCAAGAACGATTATAAAGGACATTATGAAAATTGGAATTTTCGGGGGCAGCTTTAACCCTCCTCATAACGGGCACGTTAACAGTTTAACCACAGTACAAAAGAAAATGGGCTTTGACCTGATTCACATCATGCCCAACAGTCAAAACCCATTAAAAATTCCTATGGAAGGGCCAGCAGACGCCCACCGCTTAGAAATGTGCCGCCAAGCATTCAGCTCGTATGGTAAGGCCTTCGTCGTTAGCGATATCGAAATAAAGCGCGGCGGAAAAAGTTTTACGATCGACACAATTAAAGAACTTTTGAAACAATATAAAAGCAACGAGCTTTATCTTATTATTGGGGCTGATAATTTTGAAACGTTTTCGCAGTGGAAAGACTATAAAAAGATTTTAGAACTGGTAAATATCGTCGTGACAACTCGTCCAGGATTTCAAATTCCGGAAAGCGAAAAGGAGTGGCCAGATTACTTAACTCCTCTGGTTGCTGACAGCGATTTCGGGACATTAGAATTAACTACGGGTCGTTCAATCGAATTCATTACGTTAAATGATTTAGAAATTTCTTCCTCGGAGTTACGTAAAAAGCTGCGCTTAGGAAGACCTACTGAAAAGTATTTGCCGCTAGCTGTAGAGAGCTACATCAAATCAAACAGCCTTTATAAAGTTTCGAAAGAGAAAATTTCGGACTACAAGACCTTTACAGAATTTTGCTCACAAGTGCTTTTTGATAAAAAGGCAATTGCTGTGCGCGGCTTTGATCTCCAAAGTCATTCAACGATGTGCGATTTCTCGTTGGTTGCGTCGGGTACAAGCACAAGACACACATCATCCATGGCAGACAATCTGGTCAAAGCCATCAAAGACGAATTTAATATTTACCCATTAAGCGTTGAGGGTGTTGATGAGGGCCGCTGGGTCGTCGTCGATTATGGATCGCTGATAGTGCATTTATTCTATGATTTTGTACGGCAAGAGTACCGACTTGAAGACCTCTGGAAAGACGGATCCGAGCTGTCCCTGTCGGACCTCAAAGTAGCACCGAAAACCTAATTTATGAAATGGCTTCTGTTTGATTTCAAATCTGCTAATGAGCCATGGTTTGAGCACGCTGAAGCCTTGTATATCAAAAAAATAAATCATTTTGTCAAATTTGAGTCGATTCATCTTAAGTCAAATAAAGTCGACCGTGAGCAGTCCGCTATAAAGATTAAATTTGAAGAAGAAAAAATTTTAGAAAAGCTGACTTCAGATGACTATGTCATTTTATTTGATGAGCAGGGGAAGCAGAAAGATTCTATCACATTTTCCCAGCTGATCGAAAAAGCAGGACAGAGTGGAAAAAAGCGTGGTGTATTAATAATTGGTGGAGCATTTGGCACCAGTCTGGCTGTGAAAAACAGAGCTGACGAAAAAATATGTTTGTCAGGTATGACAATGAATCATCTTGTTGCTGAAGTCGTTGTTCTGGAGCAATTTTATCGAGCCCACACACTACTAAATCGAATTCCGTACCATAACATCTGAATGAGCAACTGCAGCTAATTGTAACCCAGCACGCGAGTTGCAAAAAATATTTCGTGTTCAAAACCTTTAAGCAAGCATTTTATAATCCGTTGTGTTTAAGCTGTGGGTCCTATTTTGTACGAAAGCATTTGTTTTGTGACGATTGTTATCGATACAAAATGTTACCACGCTTAAACATGTCACAAAAAAATCAAAGCACTGACAGATCTAGTTTTCATCTTATTAATTGGGTGCCGCATGAAAGTGATTTAATCTCAGAAATGGTTTATAGGTTTAAATCGAATAAGTGCTGTAGTGCTTGGCATCACTATGCAACTATTGCGGTTTCAGAGCTTCAAAACAAAATGAATACTGACGAGATAGACTGCGTTGTACCCATACCGGGCTCCACAAGGTCTTCGGTGCATGCAAAAATTTTTGCAATGAACGTGTCAATTTTGTTAAATAAACCACTTCAAGACGTCTTAAAAAAGACTGTGACGAGGGTGCATTTTCCTCAGCAGAAAATGCGCTCCAGGGCTCAACGTGCGGATAACTCTTTTGAGACGCGTGAATTAATTACACCAGATTTCAACCCCTTAGGTTTTTCGACTAAGCATGTCCTACTAGTGGATGACATTATAACTACTGGAAACAGTTTTAGGCAGGCCACCGCTGCTCTGGGGCCAGTCAACAAGGCGACTCTAATGACCCTGTTTTGCCGGCAACCAAAAGCAGACGCAGGCCTTGTTTCCTAGTGCGCATTTGTTATATTAGCAGTGATGAAAACATCTATTGCATTTCTAATTCCGGCTTTTGCTTTAACTTTTGCTTTAATCAGTGCCGTCAGTGCTGTCGCTAGCGCGTCACCAAAAGAAACTCAGAAACTAAATAAGAAAACTGCAGTCTCAATTCTGGATCTTTATTCAAGTGCAAAATATATTACGGTTGGCGTGGAAAAGTCGGACGAGAAATTGACCCTGGGCACGAAAACAATAAACAAAGGAATAATGAAGTACTCTGGCGGCAGCTTTTATTTGGTTTTGAATTCAGATAAAAAAACTGAACTTTTTTTCAAAAATCAGAAGCTGACTCTGGTTGATTATCCAGATACAGATTTTGACAAAGATGGAATCCGCAAGGTGACAATCATTACAAAGAAAACTCCGGCCTTTTTAACTGGGCTTATTAATCTCTTTTCAGATTCAAAAACTTTTTTTAATGAATTTAAAATTAAAGGTTCAGAGCAAAGCGGTGATGTGTTGGTTTTAAGCCTGGAGCCTAAGATGGAAAATCTCAGAAATTTTAAACTGCACCTTGATGTTAAGCAGAAAAAAATTGTATCTATCGTTTTTGTGGATGACGTCGATACAATGACATCTATTTTATTTAATGATGTAAATTTAAAGCAGAAAATTTCTAAAAGTACATTTGAGTACAAAGCGCAATCTTCAGATCAGGTGGTCAATCAATGAAAAACCAAACGGGAACGTCAGGACAACTTCACGAGCAAACATCAGACAGAAAGAAAAAAGTTCACTTCATCAGCCTCGGCTGCCCGAAAAATTTAGTTGACAGTGAAATTATGGCAGGAACTTTAATGAAGGATGGCTACGATGTCGTTGGCGACGCAGATGGTGCCGACACCGTCGTGGTAAACACATGTGGTTTTGTTGAGGATTCGAAGAAAGAATCCATTCAGCGAATTTTAGATATGGCTCAGTTGAAACAAGATGGAAAAATAAAAAAAATCGTTGTCGCAGGGTGCTTAACTCAGCGCTATAAAAACGATCTTGTTGAAGGTTTGCCAGAGGCAGATTTATTCGTTGGTTCTGGTGAATTTCAAAATATTGCAAAAATTCTAAAAAAACACGAGCAAGGTGAAAAAGGAAAAACGTTTTTTAATTTACCGACGTATCTTCAAGAAGAGACGACACCGCGAGTGAATTCTCAACCTAAACACCGTGCCTATTTAAAAATCTCTGAAGGGTGTATGAAGCGCTGTGCATTTTGCGCGATTCCATTAATCAGAGGAAACTTGCAGTCTCGACATGTCACAAACATCGTGAATGAGGCAAAACTTCTAGCGGCCAGCGGTGTTGAAGAGCTAATCATTATTAGTCATGATTTCACTGATTACGGCTGGGATATAAAAAGAAAAAATCCTGAGGCAAAAGAAAGTCCTATCGAGCTGTTGCGTGAGCTAGCGAAAGTTGATGGAATTCGCTGGATTCGGCTGCTGTATTTATATCCAGATGGAATCACAGATGAAATGATTGATTTAATTAAAAACAATCCTAAGTTCGTTCGTTATTTTGATATGCCTTTGCAGCATATCAATAATGACGTCTTGAAAAGCATGAATCGTAAAATGACAAAAGAAGAAATTGTTAGCGTATTAACCAAAATTCGCTCAGAAATACCTGACGCCGTTATTCGGACTCAGTTCATTGTTGGATTTCCGGGTGAAACCGCAGAGCAATTTGAAGACCTTTTGAAATTTGTGGCAGAGCAAAAATTTGACCGCGTTGGCTGTTTTAAATACTCGCCAGAAGAAAACACGCCGGGTGGAAAAATGCAGAACCAGGTTGAGCAAAAAATTAAAGACTTTAGACACGACGCCCTAATGGAAATTCAACAAAACATTTCTCGGGAAAAACACCGATCATTTATCGGTAAAACTTTGGAAGTCGTTGTTGAGGGCCACAGCGAAGAGACCGAACTTTTACTGCAAGGACGAATGTCTCAGCAGGCTCCAGAAATTGACGGAGTTGTTTTGATCAATGACGGGCAAGCAAAAATTGGACAGTTTGTAAAAGTGCGGATCACAGACAGTATGGAATACGACCTCATCGGAGAAATCGTTGACTAGCAAAAGCAGCCTGGGCCATTTCTTAATCTTTGACTTAACTAAGCTTGGTGCTGCTTACCACCTGATAAATACATTTGCTGACGAGCAGGAAATAAATGTTTTTGAAGTAAGCCCCGTGGGCACTCAAGCAGTGCTGATTTTAACTTGTAGGGATTTAGTTTCTGCGCAACTTATTTATAATCAATGTCTTAGCTTGTGCCGGTCAGATATATTAGCAGCTGCCCTGGTCGAAAGTATGAAAGACTGTGTTTTAAGCGCGTATTTAAGCCAACAAAAACCGAGCCTAGGCGAAAATATTTTAGTATCCGAGATGCAATTCTTTTCTCAGGCATTTGAATTGGCGCAAAAGTTAATTCAAGCAGATATTGCGCTAGTGGATTTCAGAGCAGTGCGAACAAGTCCAGCCAATTTAATTATTACAAGCACAAGCCATTCGGCAGAAGTGCTAAATCGTTTTATGACTGAAAATGCTTTTGTTAAAATGACGTTGATTCCTAGCGTACGACCAGTGCTTAAATCCTACTTCGAAATACTTAACTAATCATAAAGATTCGCACGCCTGCAACAGTGTGCTGTACTTGGGAACATCGGCTGATTTTTCATCCAGTAAAATTTTTAGTGTTTTACGAACTTCAACTACAATTTTTCGATTTAGAGAACACGCTTTTTGAAAATGATCTAGTGCTGGCAGGCGCTGTTTATCAGTGAAGTAAGCCCACGCCAATGCCAAATGTGCCCGGTCTGATTTAGGAAATTTTGCTACTGCCTGCTTAAGACTAACAATGGCATCTGAAATTTTTTTTTCGGAAACTTGAATTTCGCCTAAGCAAACATAGCCCATTTCAGTTTCTTTTATTTTTATTGATTTTAAGAAGTAGTTTTTAGCAAGTTTTAGTTTCTGTTGCTCGCGCGCTCCCACCCCTAAAAAAATATATGAATAGGGGCTTTTGCCACTGGCAACCCCCTTGTAGCAGTAGCTTTCGGCTTCGTTGTAGTGTGAATCTAAAGTGTAAGCTTCACAAAGCTCCTCATAAAAATCTTTGCCAGTAATCTTCGCTAAATCTAAATAAATAGTTGTGGTTTCAAAATAGTTGGAATCCTTTGCGTAGACTTCGGCGAGCATCTTTAGAGCATCAATATTTTTTGGATTTTCAGTTAAAATTTTATTTAGTGATTCTCGAGCTGTTTTTTTGTCCCCCTTCATGAGGGCCATGCTGGCGTCGAGCATGAATCTATCAGATTGAGTCAAACTTTTTGTTTTTATTTCCTGTTCTGTTTTCTGGATCAATTCAGTTTTACGTTGATCAATAAGCTCTTGCAATAGCCGTAGGTGGAGTGAAATGGACTCGGGATTTATTTTCATCCGGTCCTTGATAGTTGCCAACCGCAAATTTTTAAGTTCGTCGCTGTAGTAGGCGGGAGATTCATAGTCTTTTGTTCGACAGACAGATTGAAATTCAGCATATTTTCCTGCAGTAGGCACGGCCTGTGGCAATGCATTTACACCAGGCGCTGTCGGGGCAGTGGGCTGAACTGAATTTGTAACAGCATTTAAAGCAGCGGGTACAGAGCTGGACCCTGTCGGAGGTGAAGGTGGAGACGTTGTTGGCAGACCCGTGTTTGTGGGTGCTGCAGATGGTGCAGACGACGGAGGTGCTGTTGGTAGCTGGGCGTGACTCAAATTGAAACACAACAAAGAAAAAATGAAGTAGATAAAAATAACCAACTGGCTCCTTACACGTTCGAGTCTTGCGTTAATCATCCGATAAGTTCAAGAGTGAAACAAGTTATCCGTGAACAGAAATTTAAGCCAAGAAGCCAAAACTTCGGCAATGAAAAAGGCCAGGCTGTGGTCGAGTACGTCTTGATCGTACTGATTACGGTGACCCTGCTGCTATCTGCAAGAGGCATGTTCAAAGCGGTCGATGATTTCATGTATAGTTATATGGGCGCCTACATTTCCTGTTTAATGGAATACGGAGAGTTACCCTCCCAAGGAGTTTCCGCTGACGATTTGAAAAAAAATAAGGACGGTGGCTCTGCGGGCGGAAAGGTATGTGATTCCAGTTTTAAAAATTTCACCCTAGCTGATGGTGTTCCTGAAAATACGAGTGCAAGTGGACCTGGAGCTACTAGCCGCAGTAGTAAAAATTCTTCACAAAGTGCTTCTGCTGATAGCAAAACCAAAGTGATCACTAATCGCACTGAAAATTCAAGCTCTGTCACTTCGGAAACTGCCAGCAATTACGCAAATGGCCGAGTTCAGCGAGCTACCCCTCGTCGGGGATCAAGCTCTGGCACCGCTGACAACGCCAGCCTGGCAGCAGGCAATGATAAAGTCAGGGTGATTGAGGATGAAGGCGACGGTACAAGCACGGCAGGCCGGGGGTCTGGTGGCATTGCTTCAACAGCCGTAAACTACGAACGGATTCAATATAAAGCACTTCCGGGAAAATTGGCAGAAGAGCAGAAAAAAAAGGCGAATCGATCGCCGACTTCGAAAATTATTTCGAAGAGTGAAGATGAAAATCGTGCAGGTCCACGAAAAAGTATATTTACTCCGCCCGAGAAAAGAGCAGCTGCAGGTCAAACTGAAGACGAAGTGAGTTTTGGATTTGGTAATTTTTTGAAATGGATAATAATTGCTGGAATTGCGATCTCTATTTTCATTTTCTTCGGCAGCCAGGTTATGAGTTTTATGAATTCGAAAGAAAAATAGAATTACAGCAACGCTTCGCGTGCCCTAAATAATATACAATAGGGTAGATGGTTATTGAATCTTTACCTAAAATCGAAAATAAAGCCTTATCTGAGGTTTCAATTGATAGAAATTGTTAAGCACGACCAAGTTCGATTTTTCACGCTGTCGCAAGCTCAAGAAATATTGCCATTTGTTTACCGAGTCACGGAAGAGTCTGCGCGCGAAGTCCGCTACTTAATGTCATGCATCGAAGCTCTGCCAGATAAAAAATCGGCTCGTGCCCTCGAAATCCAGGATCAAATAAACGCAATTATTGAAAAATGGCAAAATAAGTTAGAGCGCCTGGGTGCAAAGCCTAAGGGGTTGTGGTTAGCAGATTTCGATAATGGAAATGGATATTACTGCTGGAAGTTTCCAGAAACAGCAATTTTGCACAAACATGGCTACCAAGATGGCTTCACTGGCCGTATACTGATTTCCTCGAACGAGGAATCTCATGAGAATTGCCCTAGCTCAAATTAATTCTAGCCTTGCTGGTTTTGAAAAAAATAAATTAAAAATTTTAGATTACATCCATCGCGCCAAAGAAAAAAAATCTGATCTCGTCATTTTTCCGGAAGCCTGTTTGTTTGGTTATCACCCGTTTGATTTATTAGAGCGGGAAGGGTTAGTCGATCAACAAACTAAAGTGCTGAATGATCTCGTAAGCAAAATCCCTGCGGACATTCTTGTTCTCATCGGTGGTTTTGCAAAGAACAAAAATAAAAAAGGACGCCCGTATTTTAATTCTGCATTTTTGTGTCAAAAAAATAAAATAGTTAAAACGTTTCACAAAGAACTTTTGCCAACAGGTGATGTTTTTGATGAGGCTCGGTTTATTGAAAAGGGAGATGTTAAAAATAATTTTTTTAGCATTAAAAATAAGAAGTTTTTTCTGACTATCTGTGAGGATATCTGGGCCTGGGAAGATAAAAAATCGAAATCTTACTATTCTGAAAATCCTCTTACCAAAGTTCCAAAAAAGAAAATAGATTTAGTTATTAATATGAGTGCATCCCCATTTTTTACGAATAAAATTCAGCAACGTGATTACGTTGTTCAGAAAACAGCAAAGTATTTTAAAGCGCCCATGGTTTATGTCAACATGGTCGGCTCGCAAGATGAAATAATTTATGATGGACAAAGTTTTTTAATGACTCCGACCGGACAGAAAAAACTAACATGCCAAGCCTTCGAAGAGGACTTGAATATTTTCGATCTCGACACCTTAAAGGATTGGAATGCTTCTGAAAACCAGCGCACCATGACTTCGATTGAGCTTCTGCGAAAAGGATTGGTCTTAGGTATTCAAGACTTTCTTAAAAAAAATAGGCTGACCAAAGTTCATTTTGGATTGTCAGGCGGAATTGATTCTGCAGTTTTAGCATGCCTGGCTGCAGACGCCCTTGGACCGCAGAACATTCAACTTTTTGCACTGCCGACACAATTTAATCAGAAAGAAAGTTTTTCTTTGGCTGGAGCCCTAGCAAAAAATTTGAAAATAAATTTAAAGACCATTCCAATCCAAAGCATGTTTGAGCTTATAAAAAATATTTTGGATGCTGAGTTTGGGATAAAAGAATTCGTGTTGATGCATGAAAATTTGCAGTCGCGCCTGCGCGGTTTAGTTTTAATGGCGTATTCAAACTTTACAGGAAGCTTGTTGTTAACAACGGGCAATAAGTCAGAATATGCTACCGGGTATGCTACTCTGTACGGCGACATGTGTGGCGGTTTAGCCCCACTGGGTGATTTAACAAAAAAGCAGATTTATCAATTAGCAGCACTTTATAATTCAGAAACAGAAATTATTCCAAAGCGCATCATAACTCGTCCGCCATCGGCTGAGCTGCGACCGAATCAAAAAGATCAAGACTCACTGCCTGACTATGACGATCTAGATAAGGCTGTTGTAAATTTGGTGGAGAAAAAAGCCAAAGTCCGCACTAAGACCGAAAAATGGTTGGCTGAAGTTTTAATGAAAACTGAATTTAAACGCTGGCAAGCAGCGCCTATTTTAAAAGTTTCCGAGCATTCTTTTGGTCGGGGACGCCGCTATCCTTTGGCACACGAGGCGAAGACTATTTAATTAAAATAAGAAGCCCATTTGTTTTGGCTGCCGTTCAATTTGTGGGAAACGAAGCTCAGCCTTACCTGTGAGTGCGATTAAGTTTTCAACTTGTGGCATTTTTCCAGCAACAGAAATTCGTTTGAGCATTTCTAAAAAAACATTTCCACAATAGGTAGCATCTTCTTCGGCACGGTGAAAACCAGTGGAAGGAATCTTTAAATGTTGCACCAATGTACCTAACTTATAATTTGGTAAACCGGGAAAAACTTTACGGCTAATGGTCAGCGTATCGATGATCAGTCCTTTTGGAGCAGCTGATTCAAAGCGCTTAATATCCATCGTCAAAAATCCGGCATCGAAGGGCGCGTTGTGAGCGACCAGAATAGAATCTTCGCAGAAATCAGAAAATGACTGCAGTAATGTTTCAATGCGAGGTTTCCCACGTACCATATCATCAGTAATGCCATTCACGGCACTAGCGCCTGGAGGAATTGGTTTCAGTGGGTCTACTAGGGTAGTAAAAACACTTTCCACCACGCCATTATTAAAACGGACCGCACCGATTTCAACGATCTGATCAACTCCGGGTACAGTTCCTGTGGTTTCTAAGTCAAAAGCTATGAATCTCATACTAAATTTGATACAAAGAAAACGTGGCTGTATCAACAAAAACACTACATATATTGGGAGAAAAAAAGCCAATAGCATTCAGAACGAATCAAAACTTATTGGAAGTTTTGAATGCAAACAAACTGAGCATCAATCAAGCCTGTGGTGCAAATGGTTCTTGCACAACTTGTCGTGTGATAGTTCACAGTGGATCAAGCAATTTAACTCCGAGGTCAGAAATTGAAAGTGAGCGGGCTGCTGAACGGCAGTTTTCGGATAGCGAAAGATTAGCCTGTCAGACTTTTTTGTTAGGCGATGGTGCTAATGGTGGAGTCGTCGCCGCAATAGCTGAAGGTTGCAGCGCACTGGACATTGTAATTGAAATTCCGCAGTTTACTTAGATGTTAGAATACTAGAGAACATAATAATTATTTGTGTAAATCCATGTTAGCCATTTCACCGCATCGGGGAGTGGCAGCCGAGGACTTATGCGCACTTGCAAACGATATGTTCCAGCTCCAGTTAACGAGAACACACCCTCAAAGGTATTTAAAATATCAATTGCCTGACCATTTTTATAAAGCACGACCTCATAGTAGGCGGTGGGTTCTGATGGCAGTTTAAAATAAATTTTTTGATTTTTTTGATTTTTTACCTGTGATCCCAGAGAAATTCTTTTCTGATTCAGTTCCGTTAGCAAATACGTTTGAAATCCTTTGGGGTCTCCGAGCGCATCAAAACACAAGTAGAACTGACCATTTTTCAGGGCATTAAGAATGGATTCGCGGTCAGTTTGCATATTGCCGCTCAGCTCAGAGGAAAGTAACAAGTGGTTTGATACAATGCTTAGTGATCTTTCGTAGCTTGGAAATTTAATAAGCCAGTCCGCCCAGGGAATTGCACGCGCCGAGGCTTCAGCGCCGGCCATAGCGACGAAGTGTCTTTTCTGCGCGATCTGATCAAAAAAACTGATTTCCTCAGTTGGCTCTTGAAACAGGCGGATCAATGCAAGCTTTGGATTGAACGGATAAATCAGCAAGCTCCAGAGCGTTGAGATTTTCGATTTTTCCCATGAGTGCTGGGAAAGACTTTTGAGATTAACAAGTTCAAGCCCATCAAGGCCAGATGGTATTTCTCCATTCCACTGAAAACCTTTTCCAAACGGATGCGCGAGCCCAATAAATTCTTTAGTATTTTTAGATGCATCTTCAGAAAGCAAATCGGAAAGCTGAAGATGAGATTCACCCTTTTGTAATCCCAGATTTTTATCTTGAATCGAAAAATATATAAGTCGGGAGTCTTTGTAGCCATATTTTGCCCCCTGCAAAACACCAATATTCTGCAGATAACTATCGTCCGGAATTTTTAAGGTAGGGCTTAAATCAGTAATAAGAATAAAATTATTTTCAGCTTTTTTAGCTTCACTCAAAATAATGCTAAGCGGTTCAGAGCCAATGGATTGATTGGTGTGAATATTCATGCTGAGGCGATAATCATAAAAAAAATCTGTAGTCTTTACTTTTCGCGGGACGAAATTCAGCTCAAACTGGGATACATAAAACCCGTATATGAAAAATGTAATTAACAGAAATGCGACAACAGAAAAAAATCTAGTCATAGGTAACCTGATAAAGCTCTAGGCGGAGCTTGTCAAAGGAATCCAGTTTTATAAATTTTGCTGAACTTAAATAATCTGGCCATCCAGAACCCACATCTTTTAAAACATAGAATTTTTTTGTGTTCGGCAATGAGACATCTAATTCATTGTATAAATCAATGCGTGAAAACCCCTTCAGCTTTGGTACTAGGATCTGACTCTGCCATGACAACAAAGAAGAAATCTGATACGTGGGCCCATACAGCGGTTGATAGCGTTCGGCTACTGGAATTAAATCTAAAATATCACTTGTCAGCAGTTGATTTTGCAAAACTATGCGCCCAGCGGGTGAGAACAACAGTCCACCGATGGAAGCATAAATAAAAAACCAATAGTAAAAGGTCCAACGAATCTTTTTTGTTTTTTCAGTTTTAATAAAATCTACTAAAGCATGTGGCTGAGCTACAATTGGCCAATTCGCTTCGACAACAGCCTTAAATGTACTAGTCAAAAAAAACAAAATTTGGGTCACAGAAAATATTTGATCAGTAGTTATTTTTTTTCTGCGGAAGAAGTGAAGTGTTACAAATGGGCTCGTAATTAATATTTGGCCGATGATATAACTGTAAGTCCATTCAAAATTATAATGGGAGCGACCAAAACCATGATTTAGCTGGAATAAAAAAGACACCCAATTGTTTTGGTAATTCCAAATCAGCACTGGCAGCGAAAACAGCAATCCGGTGAAAACTGTGGTCAATACACCCGTCGGGCGCAAGACGCTCCATTTTTTGATTATTGCCAAGGTAGCAAGTCCGGCTAAAAGGAAAAGCACGATATGGTACTTGGAACAAAAACCAAGGCCTAAGCTAATACCGAGCAGCGAATACCAAAATGTTTTTTGAGTTTCTAATAGTTTAACAAAGCAGAAGTAGGCAAGACTCCAAAAAAAGACAAGCGGAACATCGGGAGTCGCCATGATCGAGCCAATGCCTAAGAGAGGATTCAAAATAAACAGCGCTAAAAATAATAGCTGTTGATTAAGTGTTGGATTACTTTTTCGTAACAGCAAAAGCCATATATAAACAGTTGCCGTGCTGAAAATTACAAAAAATAGCCGTATCGCAAGCGGATTTGGAGCCGGAATTGCAAAAGTCCCCAAATAGATAAGCCAACTCACCATGCCTGGATGGTCAAAATAGCTGAAGCGCGGGAATAAGGACCAAATATAATAATAAGATTCGTCCGCAACTATTGGTATCAGTGCAGCTGCCACACACTTCACTAAAAAAATAATTCCTAGAAAAAATAGAATCTTTTTAGGCATCAAAAAGTAAGACGAACAGGCTTATTACCGGCAGAGGCTTGGCCTTTATCTAATCCATTCAAAATCAGGGATAAGCTGCTGCCGTCTTCAGCCATAATATGTAAGCCAGTTGGCGAGCGAATAACCTGCACCTGCTTTGGAGACAATTTTACGCGTGTAAAGTTTTTAGTATTTCCTTTTGCATAAAAGAATTCAGTTTCCTTTTTGGCTTCAATAATTAGCTCAACCGGCTTACCTAGTGAAGGTTCAAAATCATTTGGCTGAGTTGTCGTAATTGCCATATCCGTAGTGACTTTTTTTTCTGTTACTGGGGCTTCAGAATTTAAAGTGGCAGCGTCCGGCTTAGTGACATCAGAAGAAATCGGTACAGTTTCAGAGATTGGTACAGTTGCAGAACTAAAAGGAGCTTGTGGACTCATTTCAGCTTGTGGTAGCGGCTGCACCTGGGCAACTTCTGAGCTATTAACAATAGATTCTTTTTGATATTTCTCGACGATATTATTTATTGCTATAATTACAAAAAGTAAAACTGCCGCAAAGGACGCATACATCAAAGTTTTTTTTCTGCTATCCTGATTAATATCAAGATTAGTAGGCATCGCCGTAGCTGATTTATTTTTTTGTGCCCTTGGCTTATTATCTGGGCTCATTGCTTGTGGGGGTGGAACCTTCGGCAACGGCTGAGTCGAGCCCATCTCTTCGAGGAACTGGCGAAGAATAAGGTCTGGATCTAACTTTAAAAACTGAGCATAACTTTTTACGAAGCCTCGGATGAATGTTTTTGCTGGGAGCTCGTTGGTGTCGCCGGCCTCTATTGAAGTGATGATTCGTGAACTCAGTTTTAGTGAGTTCGCAACCTCAGCAACCGAATAATTTTTTTTCAAACGCTCTGCTTTTAAAAGCTCACCAGTAATTTTCATAAAGTACCTTTTTTGATAAGTGCCAGCATTTGTTTTGCTTTTTCAAAATGCTGGCCGTTAGGAAAAAGTTTAATTAATTCTTCAAATCGAACCATGGCGCGATCTCTTTGATTATTCCTATAAAATGCCAGTGCCGCATAATAGTGGGCCTCGTCTACAGCGACTGGTCGGCAAAAGGAAATTGCTTTTTCAAGCTGATCCGTAGCTGGGCTAAGCTCTTTCAGTTCTAAGTAGCTTCGGCCTAGATAAACATGTGTCACACAATTTTCACGATCCGTTTCTAAAGATTTTTTTAATAGCACCTTTGCAGATTGATATTTTTTGCGTTTAAAATCTAAAATTCCATAATTTGCATAGATGGCTGCATATTCCGGGTAGGTTAAGTCTTCCATCGCCTCTTGAAGCAATGGTTCAGCCTTTTTATATTGGCCAATTTCGATATAAACCCGCGCTAAATTATTTTTTGCCTCGGTATAATCTGATTTGTAGGAAATAGCTTGCAGGTAATGCCTTTCGGAAAGCTCAAATCGATCACGAAGAAAGTAAACTAAGCCTAAATTACTGTGAATCACCGGATTTTTTGGATCCAGATCTTCCGCTATAAGCAATTCCTTAAGAGCCAACGGTAAATTATCTTTTTGCATATGCGAAATGGCTATTTCCATATGTAGTTCGGCAGTTTCCCGGTATTCTGCACGTGTACCGGTCGCACATCCCAGCATAAAAAGTGGCAAAATTGAAAATGCCAATGTGAATATGACTAAATTCATTGGTAAATCGTAACACTATGAAACTTTGAGTCAATCGTAGAGGCTAGGATTTGGCTAACATCACGACTGTTTCAAAATGGTCAGTCTGTGGAAACATGTCGAAAACCTGCAAGCTCTGAATGGTATAACCATTTTTTGCCAGGTTCAATTTCTGCAAATCTCGAACGAGGCTTACCGGATGACAGCTAATGTACAGTATATTTTTAGCGTCTGACCCAGAGACTTTTTGTAGCACAACGTCAGAACACCCAGCGCGAGGGGGATCAAGCAAAATGAAATCGGATGACAAGGATCTGCGAGCCACAAAGGTATCACAATCTGAAGTAAAAAAAGAAAGGCGTTTCTGCAGATTTAAAGCTGTTACTTTTTTAATTGCAGCAGTGGTTAATTCTGGATTCAGCTCCACCGCTTCAATCGTTGTGGCAGGCAGGCTGCGCGCTAGATCAAAGGTAAAATTTCCAGCGCCTGCATAAAGTTCAGAAACTGTTCGAGGTGATGCCGAAAGAGCTAATTCAGCGACCTCAGTTTTTAAAAGACAATTCATCTCGGTATTGACCTGAGCAAATGATAAGCCCTGACCTTTTTCACCAATACGGTTATGCGACAATTCGTTGTCTTGAGAAATTTTAATTTCGTATTTTGTAACTTCTGCATCTTTTTTTAGGGTGCGCTTCAAATTAGGAATTTCATCCGAAATGCGCTTATCCGCAATGAGGCAGGCATTAATATCAACTAACTGGTGAGTTTTATCTTCGAAATAGCCAAGCAATTCATTTTGGCGCTTTAATTGAATTCGATTGCGGTAATGTAACTCTTGGGGCGAACGCACTGTGGTTTTTAAAGTGTACGGGACATCTGGCAAAAATTTTTTAAAAAGCTCCTGCAGTAGCATTTCTTTTTGTCGAACCTGTTCGTCTTCGGTGATCTGCTGCCATGAACAGCCACCACAACGTAAAGCAAACGAGCACGGCGGCTCACGGCGATGGGGTCCAGGCTTTAGGATTTCTAGAATAACACCATTTAAAAAATTCTTTTCGACAGAGACTATTTTTATTCGTACTTGGTCTTTTGGAGCTGTTTTACCTACAAAAATGACCAAAGATTTATCCTGAAAAGGAATACGAGCCACGCCATCGCCACCGACGGCCATTTTTTCGATTTCAACTGTATGTTCTGAATTTAAAAGGGACTCAAGCGAGTCCCTTTTTGGCGAAGTCTTTGTAGTCACGACAATAAATTACATATTTACAAGTTCATGACGATCAAAAAATATCGCTAATTCACGCTCTGCAGATGCTACAGAATCTGATCCATGAACTGCATTTTCACCCATTGAATCACCATGTTTGGCACGGATAGTTCCAGGATTAGCTTTCTTTGGGTCAGTAGCGCCCATAATTTCACGATTTTTTAAAACTGCATTTTCGCCAGTTAAACACATCATAACCACTGGTCCAGAGGTCATGAAGCTGACTAATTCACCGAAAAAAGGACGTGCGCTGTGTTCAGCATAAAATAATTCACATTTTTCTTTCGACAACATTCCTAACTTTGCGCCACCGATTTTTAAGCCAGATTTTTCAAATGTGTTGATAATATCGCCAATTGCATTTTTTTTCACAGCATTTGGTTTGATGATTGAGAATGTTCTTTCGTTAGCCATTTTATATTCCTTTGTTTAATTGGTTATTTAAATTTTAAATCTACTTTAGCATCGATTTCAGTGTTGTACCCATATCTGCCGGAGAACGAGAAATTTTGCAACCTGCAGCCTCTAAAGCTGCAAATTTTGCCTCTGCAGTTCCTTTTCCGCCGCTGATAATTGCGCCTGCGTGACCCATGCGTTTTCCCGGCGGAGCTGAAGCCCCAGCGATAAATACGGCGACTGGTTTTTTAAATTCTTTTTTGATGTACTCTGCAGCCTCTTCTTCAGCTGAACCACCAATTTCGCCAATCATAATGACAGCGTCAGTGTCTTTATCGGCATTAAATAGCTTTAATACGTCGATAAAGTTCGTTCCGTTCACAGGATCGCCACCGATTCCAACGCATGTTGATTGACCTAAGCCAAGAGCAGTTAACTGTCCGACAGCTTCGTAGGTTAAAGTTCCAGAACGCGAAAGCACACCAATGCGTCCCGCTTTGTGGATATGTCCGGGCATAATTCCAATTTTGCATGCGCCCGGAGTAATTACACCAGGGCAATTGGGACCGATAAGGCGTGTTTTTTTGCCTTCCATATATTTTTTAACTTTAACCATATCTAAAACAGGTATTCCTTCAGTAATACAGATGACTAAATCAAGCTCTGCATCAACAGCTTCTAAAATAGAATCTGCGGCAAATGGAGGTGGAACAAAAACCATTGATACATTACAACCCGTTTTTGCTTTTGCCTCTTTGACAGTGTTAAAAACTGGAATTCCTAGATGTGTTGTGCCGCCTTTTCCAGGAGTTACACCGCCAACCATTTGTGTGCCGTAGGCTTTGCATTGCTCAGAGTGAAAAGAACCTTGGGCGCCTGTTAAACCCTGACAAATAACTTTTGTGTTTTTATCAATTAAGATTGCCATATTATTTCCCTTTAATCGCAGCAGTGATTTTTTTAGCTGCATCTGTTAAGTCGTTAGCGGGGATGATGTTTAATCCACTGTCAGCTAATATTTTTTTACCAAGCTCGACATTAGTTCCTTCTAAGCGGACTACTAAAGGAACTTTTAAACCCACTTCTTTAGATGCCGCGATGACGCCTTCAGCGATCACATCGCACTTCATGATTCCACCAAAAATATTAACTAAAATGCCTTTTACATTGGGGTCTTTCAAAATAATTTTAAAAGCATTCGTTACTTTTTCTTTATTTGCGCCGCCGCCAACGTCCAGAAAGTTTGCCGGAGTTGCGCCATGAAGTTTAATAATATCGAGCGTCGCCATCGCAAGACCTGCTCCATTTACAAGGCAGCCAATAGTTCCATCTAATTTAATGAAAGCTAAATCAAACTTTGAGGCCTCAATTTCAGTAGGGTCTTCTTCGTTTAGATCACGAAGTTCTAAAATACCGGTTTGGCGGTACAAAGCATTGGGATCGAAATTCATTTTAGCGTCCAGACAGATGACATCATTCTCTTTTGTAACAACAAGTGGATTGATTTCTGCAATCGAGCAATCGCTTTTTACAAAGGCCTCGTATAAACCCATAAAAAACTTTGTCGATTTGTTGACAACTTCCGGTGACATGCCGATCGCAAATGCTAATTCGCGGGCTTGCCAAGCACCCAATCCAACAGCGGGATCGATGTCTACTTTAACAATTGCTTCAGGGCGATGCTCTGCAACTTCTTCGATGTCGACTCCACCCTCGCTAGAAGCCATCATGGCAACTCGGCCAGTTACCCGGTCAATTAAGCATGCAACATAATACTCTTTGGCGATGTTACATCCAGCTTCGATATAAACTTTTTGAACTTTTTTGCCCTCAGGCCCTGTTTGATGAGTTACTAAAGTCATTCCGATCATTTTTGCTGTTAAAGAATGAACCTCATCTAAAGTTTTAGCGATTTTCACACCGCCACCTTTACCACGGCCACCGGCGTGGATCTGAGCTTTTACAACCCAAAGACTGCCGCCGATATCTTTCGCTGCGGACACTGCTTCATCGGGCGAATGCGCTACCTTGCCTTTCAGCGTAGTTACATTAAATTTTCTTAAAACTTCTTTGGCCTGGTATTCATGAATGTTCATTTCTAATTTCCTATCTTACTGAACGGTTTTTAAAGCAGAGACTAATGTGCGAACAGCTTCAACGGATTTATCAAACTCTGCTTTTTCGTCGGCATTCATTTTAAAATCGATAATTTTTTCCATTCCGCCGCCACCAAGCTGGCAAAGTACTCCAACCATTAATTTATCGGTCACACCAAATTCGCCGTTAAGCTCAACGGCACATGGAATAATTCGTTTTTGATCTTTTAAAATGGCTTCAGCCATTTCAATAGCACCACGAGATGGAGCATAATAGGCAGATCCCGTTTTCAAGTGCCCGCCAATTTCGGCACCGGCCTGCTTTGTTCTTGCAACAATTGCGTTCACGCGATCAGCAGATACTAAATCCATCAAAGGTATAGAGCTAACCGCAGCTGTGCGAACAACTGGCATCATAGCATCACCGTGATTTCCTAAAACCACGCCGGTGACATCTTTAATTGAAACATTTAATTCTTCAGCGATAAATGTGCGAAAACGGGCTGAATCTAAAGAGCCCCCCATTCCGATCACGCGCTCGCGTGGGAAGCCAAGCTGTTGTTTTGCGTAAACAGCCATAACGTCCATCGGATTACAAACAACAATAACTACTGAATCTGGCGCATGTTGCTTGATGCCAGCACAGCAGTCTTTAACAATTTTAGCATTAATTCCTACAAGCTCGTCACGGCTCATGCCTGGCTTTCGTGGCATTCCGGCAGTCAATATGACAACATCAGCGCCCGCGATATCTGCGTAGTTTGAAGTTCCCTTAACGCGCGTATCAAATTTTTCGATCGTCGAAGACTGCATAAGATCCATCGATTTACCAATGGCAGCGCCTTCATTAATGTCGACTAGAAAAACATCACCCAATTCTTTTTGAGCAGCCCAGTGAGCGGTTGTTGAACCAACAAAACCAGCGCCAATTACGGCAATTTTTTTTCTTTTGTGCGGGACAAATGTCATAGCAGTCTCCTTAGGTATGATGAAAGGCTCGCGCAGAGCCCGAATTATATAGATTGAATACTTGGAAGTTTTAGAAGATTACACAAAAAAGAACAAGTCAGATCAATCCGAGTCATGACTATTACTTTAATTTTCTCAAGAGAGCGAGTGGCAACAAATTGAGCAAGTCTGCTGATTTAACTTGATCCGTTCTTCAATATTAATGAAACTACCTGCAAGTTAATCACTTTCCGGAGGTCCAATGAAAAACATCTTCATTTCCATTTTGCTTTTATCATCTGTAGCTCACGCCGTTTCCTCAGATTTGCGTTCACAAGTATCGCGAAACAATGAATCAGTTTTTGATAAGAAGCAGAACTTTGCTGCTGACGGGGTTGAGCTTTATGAGTCAAACCTTGAAATGAAATCCTACAAGACATTTGGTCTTGGGCTTTTGATGGGTGGAGCTACTGGGTTACTGGGATTAAATGCTGAGATCAATTTGGATCCAACGGAAGCCGTTGTTATTGGATTGGGTGCGGGACCTAGTTACAATTCGTTCAACTTAGGCTGGAAGCACAATTTTATCGGGAATTACTTATCGCCCTACACAAAAGTCGGGTATTCAAAGTGGTTTAACTCACCGGGATCGTCAAATTCAGCAGGGCAATCAGACATTTTGAAGCGTGTTTTATCTGATGATGAAATTAAAAATAATCGCTTCAGCGCAGATTTTCTGGTGGGCAGTGTTGGACTTGAGTACAACCAATTAGAAGGCGACCTATCAGGAGTTAATTTTTTCGGCGAGCTAGTGATGATGGCCGAAGTCGAAAAAATAACTTTAATTCCATCGGGTGCAGTTGGAATTATTTATTACTACTAAGCTGATCTATTGATCGTAGTAATGGAATTGTATGTTCGCGTATCGGCTCACTCTACATCTTATTGCTTAGTTAATTCAGACACTTAGCAACTTAAAAAATATCACTTACAAATTTTAGACATAAAAAAACCCTTGGTTTTAAAGCCAAGGGTTCTTAAAGCTAATGCTTTAAAAAAACTACTTCTTTTTCTTTTTAGTAGCTTTTTTTGCAGATTTTTTTGCAGTTTTCTTTGTAGCTTTTTTTGCTTTCTTCTTTGCCATGTGAATCTCCCTTGTGTGATTTCATTTCTGATCTCACAGTTGTTGTTGTTTAGACTTTTCAGTCTTCCTTAATAAAATTGTTAATAAAACGACAAGCTTCGTCAACAAAATAATTTCTTGCATCCTTTTTGCGATCATCAAAGTTGGAAATGGAGGTGCGGCGATGCTTGAGATCCTGATTTCGATGTTCGGATTCGTGATTATTTTCCGAATTTTGACTCATCTACAGAAGTTTGAAGTGTTAAATCAGAAAAAAGTGAGCGTATTGTTCTTCTTTTTTCAGATTCCGATCTACGTGTCGTTGATTTTCAAAGAACTTTTTTTGCTTACTGTTATCTATATCGGTCTTTTTTTGCTGAGCTTGATGTTTTTTCAGAAGATTTTGGCATTTTGTGCAAAAAGAACGTTTAATCTGCGAAGTATTACATTTATTGATGAGATAATTCTCCTCATGCGGACAGGAAAATCAGCGCAAGCCAGTTTGAAAATCACATACGCGAACCTGTCGGAATGGGAAAAACAAGTCTTCAAACCCAGTTTGTTTTGTTTTGAACATGAAAACATATCTTTGAATTCAGTTTTGCGCTGTCATCAATTTTATTTTCAAGAGTTGGAACACATTTTGAAGTCATCCGCTAAAGTCATCGAGCAGCTGGTGTCGTATCGTGACGGATTAAGAATACAGCGCAATTTGAGACATAGGTCCGGACAAGTTACGAAACAAATTCGAGCGCAGGCATTTGTCGCACTTTTTATTTACTGCGGAATTTTTTTGTTGAGCTGGTTCAACTTTCAATTAAAACAAGAAACTTTTCTGATCGCCTTGTCCCTGGCTCTTCTTGGGCTTGGTGAGGCGCTCGTTTTTTGGCTTGGTGGACGGATAAAATGGAAAACATAACACC
>JAYUTU010000291.1:0-4698 GCA_043754975.1 Bdellovibrionales bacterium
AGTTCGCAGCACCTGTGTTTAGTACAGGCTAAAGCTTGCGGCGTCTGTGCTAATACCGAATACGTTTACCGCTTGATCAAAACCCAGACCACAAACAAAACCCCAATACCTACAAATACTTGAAGAAAATTCTCCGCCGATGTCCCTAAGTTCCACAAACTGTGAACCTAAGTTTTGTCGCGCCAAATTTTGTCTGCGATTAAAAGTTCGACAGCTAAAATTTTTCAAATAAAACAAATAGCCGTTCGCTCCGAACTCATGTGGCTCTCATTTTGAAACACATGGGGGAAGAAGAAAATAAAGGACGTTTATGAAAACACTTTTAGTCATGTACATTGCTCTGGTATTTCTTGCACTGGCAGCGTGTAAACCGCAAACCCAGAGTCGACAAGCAACTGTTCCGCCGATCAGCGGCGACTGTATAGCCAATCAGGCGAACTGCCAGTCGAACTTGTACAATACTCCGGGCTATGCTCCATATAATTACAACAATAATTATGTGAACAACTACGGCAACCCCTACGGAAGTGGCAATTACGGTGGTGGTTATTATGGCGGAGGCTACTACGGTGGTGGCTATTCTTCAGGATATCAACACGGCGGAGGTTCTTCAAATGGACCTTTTCATTATTTAAATAATTCGGCGTACTTGTGTAATTGTCAGCCAGGTTTTATTCCAACATATAATACTCACGCAGGATTAGGGTGCGTTCAATCTCAGATAGCAGCTGGAACTGGGTACGGTAGCAGCTACGGCAATGGATACGGAACTAGCTACACTGCAAGTTATGGAACTGGATACAATGGCAGCTATAGCGGTGGCGCTTATGCCTACTTTAGCTGGGGAGCAAATAATAACCAGTGGACTAACATTCCGCAAATTAGCAACCACACTGGATACACCAATTCAGGATGTTACAACGGTGTTGTGCAATCCTGCTTAGTAGATCAACCAAGCACGTGCTCAACGGGCTATACCTGCCGAGCCGAAACAGCAAGCTCACGCCTAGGACTTTGCAAGTCTAATTCTGCAGCTGGCAACGGCAGCTACGGACCTGTGGTGCGTTAAAGCAGACTTAATATTTCGACACGGTTCTTGAAACCGTGTTATTTTCAAACCTCACACGTGCGCTGCGAGTATCAACGTTCTGATACGCAATGTGCATCGATGTACAGATACTCAACGAGTCTTGTAGTACAAGGACTCATATCTTCTGGAGGTTTTTCGTGTCAACTAACGCCAACCCACTACTCAGTAATTTTGACCTAAAAGATCAGGCTTCGCCTTTTAATTTAATTAAAACAGAGCATTTTCTTCCGGCTATTGAAACTGCTTTGGAAGAAGCCAGAAATAATATCGCTGCGATTAAATCTCAGAAAGAAATTACATTTCAAAATACAATTTTAGCATTGGAATCAGCATCAGAAAAAGTTGATACCATTTCAGGAATTTATTTTAATTTATTTTCAGCGGAAGCTAGCGAAGAACATCAGGCGCTTGCGCAAAAAATTTCACCCCTGCTGTCTGCATTTTCATCGGACATTGCATTAGACGCTGACCTTTTTCAGAAAATAAAATTTGCCTACGACAATAAATCGAAACTAAGTCTGAATGCTGAACAGGACCGCTTGACTGAAAAAATGTTTTTAGATTTCTCACGCAATGGCGCAATGCTGTCAGCTGATAAAAAAACCAGACTACGAGAACTAGATCAAGAGCTATCCGTCCTAGCACCTCAATTTTCCGAAAATATTCTCAAAGCTACAAATGCTTATGAGCTCTGGCTAACAAAAACAGAAGACTTAGCAGGTTTACCAGAAGGTATTGTTGAAGCCGCCGCAGTCTCTGCAGAACAAAAAGGTAAAAAGGGTCAATGGCTCTTTACTTTAAATGCGCCATCTTTGATTCCGTTCTTAACCTATTCGGACAAATCTGACTTACGCGAGCAAATGTGGCGAGCAAGTGCATCGAAGTCATTCGGTGGCACTTATGACAATTCACAACTTGTAAAAAAGATGGTTTCGTTAAAGCATGAACGCGCGCAAATTTTAGGATATAAAACATTTGCAGATTATATTCTGGAAGAGCGCATGGCCAAGAATACTGAAACTGTTTTTACTTTTCTTGAGCGCCTTATTGTGCCATCTAAAGTTGCGGCTCAAAAAGATTTGCAAGACTTGCAAATCTTTAGACAGGAGCTTGAAAACATTTCGGAAATTAAACCCTGGGATTTTGGCTACTACTCAGAAAAATTAAAAGAAAAAAAGTATGCTTTTAATAATGAAGAGCTGCGCCCTTATTTTAAGTTAGAAAATGTCATTGATGGAATTTTTCAGCACGCTGAACGATTATTCGGAATCACTTTTAAACCAGTAACTGGCGTTCCAGTGTACCATCCGGACGTAAAAACGTTTGAAGTTGTCGATCCTGCCAGTGGTGACTATGTCGGTTTATTTTATATGGATTTTTTTCCGCGTGAAACTAAAAAGGGTGGCGCATGGATGACGAGCTACCGCGAACAAGGCACGTGGAACGGGACTGTGAAGCGACCTCACGTCAGCATAGTTTGTAATTTTACAAAGCCAACGCCGACAAAGCCTTCACTGCTGACTTACGATGAAGTGCGCACGCTATTTCATGAATTCGGGCATGCGCTTCATGGCCTATTGTCGAAATGCAATTACCGCAGTCTTGCGGGCACAAATGTCTATTGGGATTTCGTAGAGCTGCCTTCACAAATTATGGAAAACTGGGCTGGCGAAAAAGAAAGTCTTGATTTATTCGCACGACATTACGAGACCAATGAAAAAATTCCGCTAGCGCTGGTTGAAAAAATTAAGAAGGCTTCAAAATTTCAATCTGGCTGGATGAGCCTGCGTCAACTTTCTTTCGCCTGGCTTGATATGAAGTGGCACACCACGGACCCAAATAAAATAGAAACTGTCGATCAGTTCGAAACAGATGTGGACTCTTTCACTCGACTTTTGCCGAGAGAGAATGGCACAAACAAATCGTGTAGTTTTGGCCATATTTTTGGCGGAGGCTACGCTGCTGGATACTACTCGTACAAATGGGCAGAAGTCTTAGATGCGGATGCATTTGAGTATTTTAAAGAAAAGGGTCTTTTTAATTCTGAAGTTGCCACTAAATTTAAAAATAGTATTTTAAGCCGTGGCGGCACGTCGCATCCGATGGAGCTCTACAAAGAGTTTCGGGGGCGTGAACCAGATCCTAATTCGCTTCTACGTCGAGATGGATTAATTTAAATGAAGGAACGAAAGCTCACGTTAAAAAATAACAAAAAGATTGCGATAGTTTATCGCATTCATTCACCCTCAGCGGTGCGGCTTGCAAAAAAACTTTCTGCGCGTTTAAAGGCGAAGCGGTATAAAGTTTTTACAGCGCCTGAGCAAAAGCAAATTCCTGGCACGACAACCCTTATAAGTTCGAATGAATTGAAAACAATGGCATTAGTTATTGTCCTTGGTGGAGACGGAACGTATCTAAGGGCCGTCAGACTGCTGCGAGGTCATTCCGTCCCGATCCTGGGATTTAACATGGGTTTCTTGGGCTTTCTGACTGCGCATTCAGTTGACGATGTTTTTGCAACCGTAGATCAAACCTTGCGAAACAAAATGGTTTTACATTCACGAGCTCGTCTCCAAGTATTCGTGCACCAGAAGTCCAGAAAAAGATTATCCTTTGCTGCCCTCAATGACGTGGTCATCGAGCGCGGATCTTTTTCTCAACTCATCAGCACAGCTTTGTATTTTGATGGATCCTTAGTAAACCATATTAAAGCGGATGGATTAATTATTTCTAGTCCAACTGGCTCGACCGCTTACAACTTAGCAGCTGGAGGCCCTATCTTACACCCGGAAGTACAGGCATTTGTTGTGACCCCAGTAGCGCCTCACTCTTTAAGCAGCAGGCCTTTAATTTTTCCAGATAATAAAAAGCTTGTTTTGAAATTAACTCAATTAGACAGCGTCGCACACCTGATTGTGGATGGACAAAAAGTTATTGAGCTTTCTCAAGAGGACGAGGTTCATATTTCCAGAACAACAACAGATCATTTAATGATTCGCACCCCCGATCATAATTTTTTCAAGTTATTGAAAGACAAATTAAAATTTGGAGATCGCTATGTTACAGGAGCTTAAAGTTTCTCAGTTTGCTATTATTGATGCTCTACACATCGAATTTCAAAATGGACTAAATATTCTTTCTGGCGAAACGGGTTCAGGAAAATCGGTTTTACTAAAAAGCCTGGGTTTGCTCATGGGCGAAAAAGCATCGCCAGATATTATTCGCACTGGTTCATCACAAGCCATCGTCGAAGGTTCTTTTAATCTTAAAAAACGGCCTGACATTCGCAAAAAATTAACTGAAGCCGGTATTGAATGCGACGACCAGCAACTCATTGTTCGCCGAGTTATTGCTGTTGGCGATAAATCTAAAGTTTATCTTAACGGTAGCCTTAGCACTGTAAATCAACTGCGGGAAGTTGTTGCGCCGATGATCGAAGTGACAGGGCCGAATGCTCCACTGATCGAAATGACCGGCCAGCATGATAATCGAAATTTGTTGTCTAAAGCGTATCACCTTGACCTCTTGGATCAATTTGCCGGGATATGGGATAAACGAAAACTCTACGAAGAAAAATTCCAGGGTTTGCATGCGTTACGAAATGAAAT
>JAYUTU010000292.1:0-2160 GCA_043754975.1 Bdellovibrionales bacterium
TTTACAAATCCAGAGTTAGGTGAATTCCGCGCTGAAGTTTCATCTGTCGGTTAGCTGCAATTTCGGAGCTGGCTTAATTTACGTCGTCTTTTGGTTTACGGCGAGATCCCTCAAACATTTCGTATTTTAGAAATCGACATTCAATATTTCCATTAAAAACAAAAAACTTACGCGTTGATTTCAATTTCATTTCTGCTAGCAAATCTTTGTTGCCAGATAAAATCCAAGCCGACCAGCCCATAAACCGATGCTTCAAAGAATATCCTAAGTCGCGATAGACATCCTTAAGATTGTCCTCGTCACCGATACGGGCTCCATAGGGTGGGTTGGCAATAATTAGTCCGCTGGTTACGCCTTCTGGCGGCCCGGCAATCGCAATCGAAGTATTACTGAATTCGATGAAATCCAAAACCCCTGCATTTTTCGCATTTTCTTTGGCCATCTGTAATACTTTTTTATCTAAATCATATCCATAGAGCTTAAAATCCAATTCATGTTTTTCATTATCGACTGCCTCTTGAACAACTTGATCCCAAACATCAGCATTAAAATCGGTGTAATTCATAAAGCCAAATTTTTTCCGTTCCAGCCCCGGCGCCATATCTAAAGCCATCATGGCAGCCTCAATTAAAATAGTTCCCGAACCACAGAACAAATCAACAAGCGGTGATTTTTTATCCCACTCTGCCAGCCCAATCAGGCCAGCTGCTAAATTTTCCTTTAACGGAGCTTCACCAGTTTTCGTACGATACCCACGCATAAAAAGTGAACTGCCCGAAGTATCAATCGAAACAGAATACTGGTTCTTGTAACCACGAATGTGAATACGTAAATCAGGTTCCGTATTAGAAACATCGGGACGCGAATCAAATTTGTCACGAAACTGATCCACGATGGCATCTTTAACTTTCATTGCTAAAAATCGCTGATCTAAAATCTTACAGTCTGTAATAGCGGCATCAACTGCCAAGGTTTGATTGGGTTTTATATATTTTGTAAAATCATGCTTTTGAATGTTGTGATAAATATCTTCGTTCTGATAAGCCGGAAAATCCAGAATGGGTTTTAAAATGCGGCTAGCATAACGCGAATTCAAATTCGCTTTGTAACAACCAGCCCAATTCGATTCAAATAAAACGCCACCATTCGTTTTTTCAAACGTTTTAAGTCCCATATTATTTAATTCTAACTCGACTAACTCTGCCATGCCCGTTGGGCACGAAGCAAAAAATACTGCCATTGCTCTTCACCATTTCTGAAAAAGGCGCAAAGCACCTTTTTCCGTCTTATTTAAATTTAAAAGAACTCACTCAAGTTTCGGTTTTAATGCTCACTACGTTTCGGCTTAAATGCTCACTACGTTTCGGCTTAATGCTCACTACGTTTCGGTATACTTCGGACCGCCGCCGCCTTCGGGGACTGTCCAATCTATGTTTTCGAATGGGCATTTGATATCACAGGTCTGGCAGTGAATACAGTTTGTATAATTGATTTGTAAATCATACTGACCCGGATGCTGCTTTGCCGGAACCATCTCGTAAACACTCGCCGGGCAAAACATATTACATGGCGATTTGTATTCGGGCTGACAGACTGTTCGGCAAATATCACCATTGCGCAGTTTTAAATGGTTTGGGGAATCCTCATCATGGCTAGTCCCCGTCAAATAGACGCTCGACAGCTTATCAAACATCAAGACGCCATCTGGCCGCGGCAGCGCCATCTCGGCAACTGCACTGGCTTCACTTCCCCAGACATCTTTAAATTTTTCTGTGGTTTTTGCGTCGATGTGGTCAATTTGCATATTATCAAACAAACCACGTCCACCCGTAAGTTCCTGCAGGCCTATAAATGGCAATGAGGCAAACACACCCTTACTCAAGGTCTGATGAAAATTACGTACACGGTACAATTCCTTTTTTACAAAGCTCTCTTTCACTTTGTTCTCATAGGACTGTAGGACGGCTGAAGATGAATCCTGTTTCTTTATGGCGTCAACAGCGACTTCTGCCGCCATCATCCCGGCCTTCATAGCCAAATGAATTCCCTTAAGTTTTTGCACATCCACCATGCTAGCTGAATCTCCGCAAACCATGAACCCATCACCAAATAGCTTAGGCATCGAATACCAACCACCAGCAGGTAAAGTTTTGCCGCCGT
>JAYUTU010000293.1:0-2160 GCA_043754975.1 Bdellovibrionales bacterium
AAGCAAAGGACACGGGGTCATGGCTGTTTACGCGTGCTTAAAAGAGGCTGGCATACTAAATCAAGAACACATTACCCAGTATTTCAAAGATGGAACAAAGTTAAAGGGTCTGTCCGATGCCCACGTGCCGGGACTTGAAGTCACATCGGGATCATTAGGGCATGGTCTTTCAGTTGCGGTTGGTATGGCGCTAGCTGCTAAAATAAAAAAAACGAAGCAAAAAATTTACTGCATAGTTGGCGACGGCGAAAGCAATGAAGGAACCATTTGGGAAGCTTTACTTTTTGCCGCACACTGGAAATTAAATAACCTGATGGTACTGTTTGACTGCAATGGATATCAGGCAATGGGAAGAACAACCGATGTTATGAACTTAGCATCGATGAAAAATAAACTTCAGGCTTTTAACTTCGAAACTTTAGAAATTGACGGACATGATCGGAAACAGATTGAATCTGCAGTGATCCAGCTAAACTCAAGTACGCTCGAGCTACCAAAAGCTGTGATAGCAAATACCGTAAAAGGAAAAGGCATTTCATTCATGCATGCTAAGAACGAGTGGCATTACACACGCCTAACTTCAGAAACGTATCAAAGTGCTTTGAAAGAGTTAGGTTACTAGTATGCGGGAAATGTTTTCGAAGTGCCTTGTTGATCAAGTTAAAAAGAATTCGATCACGTATTTATTAAGTGGTGACCATGGGTATGCCCTTTTTGATTCGCTTCGAAAAGAAAAACCGAATCACTTCATTAACGCTGGTGTCGCTGAACAAAATATGATCGGTGTTGGTGCCGGTATGGCAAAAATGGGTCTGTATCCAATTATGTATGGGTTAAGTGCTTTTGTGCCAGTCCGTGTTCTTGAACAGATTAAGATCGATTTTTGTTATGAAAATTTGCCAGGTTTATTTATTGGTGATGGTGCGGGTGTGGTCTACAGCCACTTGGGAACGTCTCATCAAAGCACCGAGGACATTGCCGTACTGCGTGCTATTCCGCAGATTTCAATTCTGTCACCGTGCGATAAGTTTGAACTAAAAGCCTGCTTTGAATGGGCAGTTCAGCAAAAGTCACCAGTGTATCTTCGTATGGGTAAAGCCGATTTAGGTGCCACGCACACCAGCGAAATTAATGATTTCAAAATTGGGGCTCCACGCAGAATCTTTAAGCAGGAAAATGTAGCAAAAGTTGCCTTTGCAGCGACGGGATCTCTGGTTCGCCTTGCGATGAGTCTTGTCGAAACAGAATCACTGAAAGCTGACGTTTATAGTTTCCCATGCATAAAGCCCCTGGATGAAACATTGATCATTGAAATGTTTAGAGGTTACGATAAGATTTACGTTTTTGAAGAGCATTCCATCTATGGCGGTCTGGGATCTGCCTTGGCTGAAATCTTAGCAGCAAATCGAGGCGGACCAACCCTGCACCGAATTGGGATACAGGATCGGTTTTCTGCCATGTGTGGAAGTTATGACTATTTGATGAAAGAGCATGGGTTGGATATTGTGAGGGTAAAAGCACGTATCGGGATAAACTGATTAATACTAATGCTGTACTTGGAGATGCGCATCAATGACTGAAAAGAATGTACTTGCAGTAGTACTTAGTTTTAACCCTGAAAAAGAAATAATTCAAAATATTAATTCTGCGCTCCAGCAGGTGGATCACGTAATTGTGGTCGAGAATGCAAGTACTATTGAGTCGCGGGCGTTGTTATCTACGTTACTAACCAGTAAAGTAACGGTAATTTCAAACACTGAAAACACTGGCGTAGCTGCCGGATTCAATCAAGGTATACGATGGGGAGTTCAAAATGAATACCTCCACTACTTACTTCTTGATCAAGATAGTCAAATTGAACAAGACATGGTTTCAACTTTACTGAGAGCAACTACCAAACTATCTAGAGACCATGCCAATGTTCTCGTTGGAGCGAGTTACGAAGATTTTAAGCGCAAATTAATTAGAAAAGAAACAGCGGAAATGGTGTCTACTGAACTATTAATTTCTTCGGGGAGTTTATTAACAAAAGAGTTAGTTGCAGCAGTCGGTTTGTACGATGAGCGTCTTTTTATAGATCATGTAGATCATGACTACTGTTTGCGTATAAAAAAAATAGGTGGTCACTGTTTTAGAATAAGTGGTGCAAAGTTTTTACAT
>JAYUTU010000294.1:0-2160 GCA_043754975.1 Bdellovibrionales bacterium
GCCGGCCAAACGTAATTTATTAATAAACAGCACAGCGGGATGACCGTAATAAAATATTAAGGGGTGACGCAGCTGATGATACGGAGGCCGCGTGAATGCATTTTCATTTTTTAAGCTTTGAAACAACAGTTCCGTTAAAGTCCATGTCGTGTCGAAATAATTAAGAACATCTTGTCGCGAACAGAGATCAAGATTTAGTAATGGCAGTGCCTGCAGATATTGTTTTTCTTTATTAAAGCCCACACATTTTTCTGGAGGCACACCAGTCCACCACGTGGTCGCCGACGCCAAAGCTGATCCATCAGAAAAATTTTGCTGAATTTCATTAATCGTATTTATTGCGCGAAGTGGCGCGGTTAAATTCGGGTTTCTAGTGATTGTTAGCGACATGGCGTCAGTATCTCGCGAGATGCTTCTAGGAACAATTGGATGTGTTAAAATTGATTAGGCGATAGGTGCCGGCAATTAATGCATCGGCTTAAACTGCTCTAACAGCCAGTTTTTTAAAGTCTTTGAAATTCCCGATTGATTTGCAACTATTTACATATTATCTACATATATAGGTTATGTGTAGATTGATGAGCGCCACACAAGCCTGAAAAGTCTAAAAAACACTAAAGCATTTGGGGAGACTTATGAGTTCGAACGGTTTTGTTTACAAAAAACGTAATTATTTTGATAAGTTAAATAATCGTATAAATAATCGATTAAATAATCGATTAAATAGTAATTTAAATATTATGATCTGGTTCGTTCAGCTACTAATTAGCTACTTGATCGCGCTGAGCTGATCTCGTCTTAAATCTGCTTAAATTCACAAATTCCACTTTGTAGGTAATCGATAACAAAGGCTGGCTCGTTTCCGCCAGCCGTGACATCTTAGTTTCCGTGAAAGCCTTGTTAATTGATCACGATGACTCATTCACATTTAATTTGCGGCATTGGCTGCTGGCTTTTTGTCAGAGTGTCATTATTGTCAATCATCAGGAAGTGGCAACACAGGATTTTTCAGAGTTTGATTTTATTGTGTTATCACCTGGACCAAAATCTCCACAGGATTATCCCCACATGATTACGTGGCTACAAAAAAAATATTTTTCTAAATCCATATTTGGGGTTTGTCTCGGGATGCAGTTGCTGACGATTGCCGGCGGCGGTGAAGTTAAATCGTACGCTCCGCCGCTGCATGGGAAAAAAACGCAGCTACAAACAAATATTCCAGAATTTAAAAATTTAAATGTCGCCAGGTATCACTCGCTACACTGTTGTGAGCTTAATAATTTTGATCTGATCGCCGAAAGCAACGATATCGCCATGTGGATCGAACATAAAACAGAAAAATGGTTGGGAGTGCAATTTCATCCCGAATCTTTTTTGACTGAAAAATCTCATCTGCTACAAACTTACCTGTACCAGTGGCTTAAAAAATGAAACCTGTTATTTGTTTTTACGAAACTGAGACTTATGTTTATTCAACCGATTATTTGTTGCTACGGTGTGCAGATTCCCAACCTGTAACTGATTTTTTAATTTCTATCGAAGCAGAATACGCCGAGCAAATGAAAGTGATACAAATAGATTTTGATGCTTTTGCCTCTGAAGCTAGCGTTTTGCCTGCGTTGTACAGAAGTCCAAAAGCCCAAGTTTTTGTTTTAAAAAACTATCAAGTGCTTGCACTACGAGACATCCAGTTGAAACACACGGATCTGCTGCGTGATAGCACTAAGTTGTTGGCGAACACTCACTTTGAATTATTAGTTTCAAAGAATCAATTTTTGCAAAGAGTAGAAAAAATTCGAAGCTGGATTGCTGCCGGTCGTTTATACCAAGCCAATCTTACAGCGCCGTTCCAGGCAGCACTGGTCGCTGATAGCCTACAATTTTTTTTATTGATGCAAAGTCAATTTAAGGGCGCTTACAAATGCTATTTACCAAACCCTGAGTTTTCGATCATCAGTTTTTCACCGGAATTATTTCTAGCTAAAACTGGAGAGCGGCTTGTGACTGCGCCCATCAAAGGAAGCCTTTCGTCTGACAAAAATTCACAATCTAATCTTCTGGAGAATGCAAAAGAAGATGCTGAGCTTTCGATGATAGTGGATTTGCTGCGAAATGATTTTAATAGCTTAGAAACGGAATCCTCTGCAAAAGTAACAAGCC
>JAYUTU010000295.1:0-4673 GCA_043754975.1 Bdellovibrionales bacterium
ATCCCACAACTAACGAGGGTTTAAATGCTTTATCAGAAGATACTAAATGTACACCCAACATTGAATTAGCGAAAAAAAACGTTTTTACCAAAAGCGAAAAGTCGAATGTAGTCTACGTATCTGACAGTAAAGCCTATCGTTTAATTATATATGACAGTAGTTTCGCCCGAGAAGTTTCCAGGCCTTGAAATTCGCAATTGTTTGCACGTGAGCGAACCGCTGCGATCCTTTCTGTAGAGGACAAATTGGCTTCAGATAGTGAATGTCTACGTCAACTGGATTCTATGCTGTATCGAACGAGCGAGTCAGCTCGGCTAAATGCGGTGGCAATTCAGCACGGATTTAATATCCATAGCGGTCAAATTGAAACAGTTGATAAAACTCCCGAAAAATTCGTAGCTGCTTACATGCAAATTTCTATCAATCATGCCGACGCTGTAGAAAAAATGAAATCTGAGTTCGAGAAAAACTGTATAAGATAATAAAGAGATTACTCAACCTTTAAATTTTAACTAAAATGTGGGCATGGCCAACCTGCCGAAGTCTAGGTAGTTAGACTTTAGGCAGATTAAATTCCTAAGAACTCAGTGGCAATTTAATTGTCAACCGAGCGCCTTTCCAATTTCAGTCTGCAGCGAAAGATGGCTAACCTAAATTCTCATCTTGAAGGTCCGATCCATCATTTTGTTAAGTCAAGTCGCTGACATGATCAATTTGCAAATCGATCTATTAAGGGAATTTTTCGGTTTCGGAATAATTCATTGGTTTTCTGGTGTCATGCAAAGCGTTCTTCCGGAAAACAGAAAACTGCATGTTTACGTAAGTTCATTTTGATCAGCGTTGGCGCAGATTTAGCTGTCTCGAACAATTAACTTTAATTAACTGAAGATTCTTAGGTGACCAAAGTGAGCTAGGCATTTACAATTAGATTTTATTCAAGGAGTGCGTGGATTGGTTAAGTGGTGTGCCTACTGTCAAAAATTTCTTGGTGAAATTGCGCCAATTGCAAATTCTGCAATGTCACATGGGATCTGTCTTTTTTGTGCCGAGCAAGGACTAGAAATTCCAGCAGATAGAGAGGCCCGTATCCAACGGCTTTCTAAAATGCATCTTCAGTTTTATCAATTAGGTTCTAGAAAAAATTTTGCTGAAGCGGTGAAGCTGGTTGAAGAGGCTCGTAAGATTGGTATACGACCAATAGACATACTTGCCGGATTTGTTTTTCCTCAGCTTCGCTGCTTGAGTTCAAACGTCGAATATAAAGCATTTGCAAGTGATCCCAAACTTATTGATTTCTGTCAAAAACTTGTCGAGATTTCTAGAAATTCATTAGAAACTAAATTGAATCCGAATGTGAAACCTGACGTATTATTAGTATCTGTCGCCAACGAAGTTCCGGTGATTGAATTACAAATTATGGAAGTTTGGCTGCAAGGCGAAGGGATATACGCCACGGCCTTAAATCCAGTTGTTAGCGCCTCCGACGTTTTTGAAATCTGCCGCGCTCATCATCCTAAAGTTCTTGGATTATATATACTCGACCAAAGTAGTGCTAAAATGTTTCAAGAAGCCATCGATCTAATTGCGAATTCAGAGAGTGTTCCGCCGCTGTATTTAGCTCTTGGTGATCAAGTCAAACGAGGTTATATTGATACTAATTGGATTCCTAGTGCAGCCTTGATTGAAGATGATTCAAAATTATTTCTTACGATTAAGACGCATTTATCTTTGGGATTTCTTTACGATCTAAAACGCAGAGGAAATAATGAGTCAGAATAATAATCAAGCAGCCAAGGCCTCAGTCGTACGACGAAATAATGTCAAAGTTCTTGGTAGCGGTACTCAGGCATTAATTTTTTGCCACGGTTTTGGCTGCGATCAAGGTATGTGGCAAAGTGTTTTTCCAGCCTTCGAAGCAGATTACAAAATTATCTTATTTGATCAAGTTGGTGCCGGTAAATCTGACGATTCCTGCTTTAGTGAAATTAAATACGCAACACTTGGCGGTTATGCCGATGATATAATTGAAATATGCCAAGAGTTGAATTTAAGCCAAGTCATTTTTGTCGGGCATTCTGTCGGCGCAACAATTGGAATTCTTGCAGCTAATAAATCTCCACAGTATTTTTCCAAACTCATTTTAATCGGACCTTCGCCAAGTTATATTGACGATGGTGACTATGTTGGTGGATTCAAGCGGCAGGATATTACAGCCATGCTTGAAAGCACGGATCGCGATTATTTTACTTGGGCGCGGGCGATGGCTCCAGCTATTATGGGAAATCCAGATCGGCCCGAATTAGGGGTTGAACTAACCAATAGTTTTTGTAGAACCAATCCGAGTATTGCACGCCACTTCGCACGAACATTATTTCTTTCAGATAATCGAAATGATCTGCCTTTAGTAAAAGTTTCGACACTTATTCTTCAGTGCTCGCAGGATATGGTGGCTCCAGAAGTTGTTGGTCGCTATGTCCACTCTAAGATAGCAGGCAGTGTCTTTAAGAAATTAAAAGCAGTAGGGCATTGTCCGCATGTCAGTGCGCCGGCCGAGGTCATTGAAGTTATGCACGAATTTTTGGAATCCACGCCCTCTTAAGAATCAAATCACTCTGTCTGGCGTAAAAACCAAATAAAAATATAATTCTACTTGCGTCGACCGCCCGTGGTGGCCACGCCCGTGTTGACTGTAATCTGTTTTTTAGAAACATTTCCAGCTTTATCAAAAGCTTGAACCTCGATAATATAGTATTTGCCTTTGGTTCTTGGCACGGCCGACGTGCACGAAGATAAATAAGACATTGAGAAAAAGATGAACGATCCAGTAGGTGACGAAATGTAAGGAGTATTAAATTTTCACAAGAATAACTTTTGTGTTTTATTTCTACTTGTTAGGCTTACTCGCGGCATGTTGACTGCGTGGATTTTTTTTTAGGATTTTAAGTGCAGTGATCTACATGTTTGCCACTGGGAGAGGACTTTTTAATTATCAAATTGGGTAGCACCACTAGCATCGTCGCTGATATCAGTCGATATTCGTGGTGCCTAAAAGTTTTAATTGAATTGCAGTTTTGTATTAATCAACGCGAACTGATGAAATTCGATCATTCCATCTAATTAATAAAGAATCATAGATGGCAATATTGGAAAGATCTCGGTCGATAGTCATCGCTCGACCGCCGAAACCTGCATCTGTGTAAAGTGTCACTCGTGCACGTCCATCAATTGAAACAGATGAAATTTTATCGTTGAAAAAACCTTCTAGATTGCGCGCTCTTTGTCCACGGTACATGCAAAATGAAGCTCCAGAATAATTGGCATTTTCATAGAAACAAACTTGGTCGTAAAATCTGCGACCGATATCATCACCAGGCCATGCAAAAGCTTGAGTAGTGAAACCTAAAACTGCAAGTAAAACCAAACGACTAAAATTAAGCATATATTCTCCTAAAGTGGTTATTGTGACACCTGTATGGTGATCAAACTTGTAGAAAGCAAATGCCTCGCCAATTCTAAAAGTATTACAAAGTGACATTTTGGCTCTTGAAGATTTATTTAAAGTTTGAGTTGAAGTTCTTTTGAATGCGATCATGAATGTTGGTTAGGCGCGTCGAATTGCTTGATCGTAATTATTTAGCTGGATGTTTTGGCAAAATTCATTAGACCTCGTAAAAGTTTTAAATTGGGCTTCGCACGGCTGTTGAAGTGAATTTGCAAGATAAATTGTTTTATTCTGAGACAGTATTTTGGTTGTAAAGAGTAATTTGATGTTCAGGTTGAAATTTCCTAAGCAAATTCCGATATCACTACATGAAAACAAGCGTTTTGTTACTGCTGTTCGTTTCCAGCGTGGGGTTTGCTTCGGAGGCTGTGCCGCATTCGTTGGCGCTGGGAAAAAAAATCTACGAAAGTAACTGCATTGCTTGTCATGGCGCCTCTGGTGATGGCCGGGGCCCGGCGGCTGTTGCCATACCAGGGAAAAAACCGAGAAATTTTTTAACTGATACTTATAAATACGGATCAAATCCAAAAGAAATTTTTAAAACAGTATCAGAGGGTATTCCTGGTTCTGGTATGCCGCCATGGAAAAGTGCCCTTTCAGTAAAAGAGCGCGAAGCAGTCGTTCGGTATTTATTAAGCTTTAAAAAACCAGTTGTTACTCAACGGTAACTTTTAACTTCATATCTGTATGAATGGCACATTCAACTTCTGTTGTGCTAACGTCGTCGAATTTAATGCTACTGGCAGCACCTGGAGCTTGTGTTTTTAACTCAAACTGATTTTTAGGTCCCAAAGAAAAAACATTATGCGTGATATCTTTTTCATCGTTTTTAAATAAAATAGAATCACCCTTTTTAATTTTGATCGTTGTCTTGTCAAATTTCTTATTCTTTTGTGAAATGGAAACTTCTGCAGAAACTGCAAAACTAGATGTTAAAAGTACAGCTGTAAATAAAGCTAACAGTGTTTTTGTTTGTATTTTGTTTTTCATAAAAATCCTTTTTTTATTATCGTGGTAATATAGGTAAAGCTACAGGCTTCTCGGCACCAGTCAATGAGATTAGAAATTCCTTTAGGTCTTTTTTCTCGTCAGAAGTTAGACTCAACGGTTTAATTTCCATTGCTAAACTTTCCCGCTTCACATCGCCGCCACGGTCATAGAAATTGATAAC
>JAYUTU010000296.1:0-10719 GCA_043754975.1 Bdellovibrionales bacterium
CTGAAAGCTGAAATTCTTATTTCAGATGTTTCTTCTGATAAATGCCTAAATTTAGAAAAACTAACGACACAGCTTAAAAATCCACGATTTACATTTCCTGCTGCAGTCATGACAACTGATTACAATCCCATTAGCGAAATCTCAAATTCGAAAAATCACTTTTTTTCATTTTCTAGTTTTTATTACAAACAAAATAAGGCAAATGAACTTTCCTTATTTAACGACGTCAAGCAAGCTGACTGCACCCAATTGCAAATACTGTCAGCATCACGCGAAGTTCTAACTTATACCATTGTCGAAAGTTCTGACTTGCACATTAAATTTCAGCTAACGGATAGCTTCCGAGATTCGATGTCTAAGATGCAGAAGCAAGCTAGCTTTGATCGCATTCAACCCTATGAATACAACGTGATTTTTGCTTCCAAAAATAATTTAAAAATTATTGAAAAATACAAAACTGTTGATCCTTTATGTGAAACTAAAAAAACACTAAAAATGGAAATCACAAAAAATATAGCCTGGGCCCAGACAGAAGCTGAGTTACCCACCCGCTATGAAATAAACCCAGAATATTACAGTAAAGTTAAAGCTGCAGTCCAAACAGAACCAGCCGGCACTTTGCCAGAACTTGATGTTGCAAGTACACTTGCAGTTACCGAAATTAAAACTGTCATGATGTTGCCGCTCCGAAATGAATTAAAGTACTGTAACTAGTCACTCATTACGAAATGGAATAATTTTGTGAAGCTTATTTTTCATGTCGTCATTTTGTTCATCGCACTTAGTTTTCAGTCCGGCTGCTCGAAGGAAGAAACCCCCTATGTGGAGTCCAGCGTACCTAGCTGCCAACGCACCAAATTGGAAAACCAACACATTGTTCATTGGAAAAATTTCTCAATCACTTTAGAACGACTTGATCCCCAACAATTCAATCATTTTTCAAAAAAGAATAGATTAGAAATTGAATTTATTGAACCCAATTATTTTATTGCAAAAAGCTCAGCTGCTTTTGCGACGAAATCCGAGGATCTTGCATTCATTCGGCCTGCCAGCACGGTGCACGACATGATTTACACACCCTATCTGTGGCAGCGGGGTTTTCAGGGCCAGGGAATTGTCATCGCAATTATTGATACCGGAATTAATTTAAACCATCCGCAATTGATAAATCGCCTTGAAATTCACCCCATCGAAAGTCAGTACGGCAAAAATGGAATCGACGATGACAACAATGGTTACATCGATGATATCTTTGGCTGGAATTTTGTCTCGCAGCAATCTGAAACTACAGATGAACACGGACATGGAACTGCTATGGCTGGAATTATTACGGGAACAGGACGGACCCGCCCCAGTTTAAGTATGGCGCCAAAGGCCCGAATTTTACCCGTTGATTTCATGAATGAAACCGGAGGCACTGAATTTCACGCCCAACAGGCTATAGCCTACGCCATTTCTAGAAAAGCAAATATCATCAATAACAGCTGGTCGATCAATTGTTCAGAGCTGTTGAAAACGGCTTTCCTGTCATGGCAAAATGAAAATATTATTTTTGTAAATGCCTCAGGAAATAGTCCTGTCGACGTGGTGCTAAATAATATTGTGCCCTCATCACTGGAATTACCTAACATTCTGAATGTTGGATCTTTAGATGAAACCGGTCACAGGTCATCGTTCAGTGGCTTTGGATCGACAGTGAAAGTTTTTGCTCCCGGAGAATTTATCCCAACGATTTATCCATCGTCAGGATTAAATCAAAGCACTCCAACCTCAGGCACCAGTGTTTCAACAGCCGTTGTTGCTGGTGCGGCGGCAGTGCTTTGGAGTGCATTTCCTCAGGCCACTGCAGCCCAGATTATTCAGCTTCTGGTTGAAGGCGCAAATCAAGAGCCATTTTCTGAAAGGGCTCTTAATTTAAAAAAGGCATACATTTTAGGAAATGATTTATTTTATCCACACACTTACTAAGGACAAGGCAATTCCAATTGTGCATCCGGAGACTTATTAATATTTTGTGCGGCAACTGTAACAGCTCGATAGGCATTTACTCGGCCGCCAGAGGCCACTTTATTCGTTAAGCTAGCTTTCCGGTCTACAGAGCCACGAATAATTTGAATCACTTCTCGGTATGTTAAGTTTGGGTTAGCTGCTTTTACTAAAACAGCTAGACCCGTTACAAGTGGTGTTGCCATCGACGTTCCACTCATGTTTTGGTAGGCCTGATTGCTGACGGTCGAAAGTATCTGTGCACCAGGAGCTGCAACATCTACTTTAGTTAAACCAAAATTAGAAAATGCAGTTAAATAATCGTCTGGCTTAGTTGCAGCAACTGCTAAGACGTTGGAGTTATTGTACGCTGCTGGATACCACGGTTTTTTATCAATACTAAAACCAACTCCATCAGTCCCATTTCCAGCAGCAACTAAAAATAAAACCCCAGCCTTTTCAGCGCGTAAAATGGCTTCACCTAAAGCCCGTGACGTTCCACCTGAACCCCAACTGTTGTTGATCGCAAAAACCCGTTTTTGCACGGCATAATCTATTCCGCGAATGGCTCCCGAAGTTGAACCTGTTCCCGTGTCACCAATAAAACGAAGCGCCATCATTCTAACGTCTGGTGCCATTCCCACGATTCCCGTGTTGTTTGAGCCTGTCGCGCCAATAATTCCCGCGACGTGAGACCCGTGATTCGAACGGCTTGTGGTTTTTGGAAACGCATTATTAGAAACAAAATTCCAACCATAAACATCGTCAACGTAACCATTGTTATCATCATCTTTACCATTCACCATTTCCTGTGGGTTTATCCACATGTTGTTTTTTAAGTCTGCATGGGTGTAATCAATTCCAGAATCTAAAACAGCAACTACAATTTCTTTTGAACCTGTCGTGACCAACCAGGCTTTTTCTGTCTGAACATTTCGGTGCATCCACTGCTTAGAAAAATAAGTATCGTTCGTTGTCGCTGATATATCATCAGCATCGGTTGCAACTGCAGATTGATCTTCATTCGTGGATTCAATGGTATGGACAGGATAATCAGGCTCGATGTAATCGACAGATTTATCCGCTCGTAGGTTAGCAACGAACTGGCGGCGTTCATCAGCTGACATATTCAGCTCAACGGTGTGCGTATTTTTAACTAAGTATTTAAACGTAACACCTTTTACAATGAATTCACGCACTGGGTTTCCACTGGGCTGCAGCCCACCGGTAGATTCGCCTTTAAACTTCACGATAAAGTTTTTGTACGCAGAAATATCTTTCGAATCATCTACAGAGATATTTGGAATCTCGTTTTGTAAATTTACATTTTGTGTTTCAGCACTCTGTTCGCTTAAGTTTTCACGAGATGGTATTTCGCAAGAAAGTGAACCAGCGTTATTTGAAGTGCTGCCGCCGCCATCAGCACATCCGGCTAAAAATGCTGCAGTTAGTATCAGGATTGTTTTTTTCATTAAGGCCTCCGCTTGTTTTCACAAGTATGAGGCGACTGTTAAGAATTCCCAACCCTGATTTTTAAAAAAATTGTGTAGTCGAATTAAATCACACTACACAGCAAAAAAAATTTGCCTAGACGCGACGAATTTGCACCATGACAGCAGAAAATTTACAGTTCTTTGTCATACAAAATATTTTTTATAATTTTTTTTTGAAAAAATAATGAACTATTAAATTTTTTTAATAGTTCATTATTTTTAAAAAATTTCAAAAATGTTAAATACTCGGATTCGGATCTTCAGGATTTTCTGGAGCGGGCTCCATCGGTGGTATTGGTGGTGGTATTGGCGGTGGTATTGGCGGTGGAATTACCGGTGGCGTCACAGGGTCAGTCGGTAACGCTGGGTTTGTAGTATCAATGGGTTCATCAGGTCCCGCATGCTCAGTTGATTCACCTAAACTCGCAGCATAAAGAGCATTCGCAATAGTGCTCATGATTTTTCCACGGCTTGCTGCAGCTTTGGCTTTTTCTGCAACATCAGCTGATACGGGTCCGGTCAGACTCCAGCCCTCGGTCAGCAGTAAATCTTCTCGTGTTGTCGCCACACTGTCCTTAGGAAATGACCACAGAAAATCAGGACGATCTTTGGAATACCATTCGCCACCAACGATCATGAAATTTTCGTCTAATTCTAAATCATAAATAAATGCATTGTACTGCAAAACATTTCCTGAACTTGCACCCGTACGCGGTGATACCAACGCGGGATGAAAAACATCCATGGCCACGCCAACGACATACTTTGCACGGGGGCTACGAGAGGCCGCGTACTTGTCAGCTTTTAGCATTTCAATTGGTTCAACGGATGCTTTTAAAGAGTGTGAACTTTCAAATGTGCGTGGATTAAAATAACTGTAGTCATAGGCCATCACCGGATAATTCCAAACTTCAGTACCAGAGCTTGAATCCATCACAAAACTATTTTGATAAACACCAATCCGGTTGGTCGCTGCTAAATGCCAAGACATCGGATTTGAATCTAAGCACGACGGATCCAATGGGCGCAAAAAAGGATCGCGGTCCACAAAGGCCTGGCGACAGCGATTACCCGCTTGCACACTGGTGGGCGCTGAGTTTCCCCATAGGTACGACTGCAGTCCCTTGATATCTTGTGGATAAAAAGTGATGCGGTAATTCCCAGTGACATCACTGACAGTGACTGATTTTTCGGGCTGCTTTATTCCCATACTCGTCGCTGCGGACCACCCGTGACAGATTCCGGTCCAAGTGGCTACGAAGCCGTCTGTTTGAAATCCACTGACGCCCTTTTGCCACATATGATTTGTTAAAGTCCAATTTCGATCGCCCACTAAGAGATCGTACTTCTCTGCTGGGGACAATTTATTGATGTCTCCACTCGCAACCATCATTTCTGAAGGTCGTGATTGATAGCTAGAATAATTTTGCATAAATTGTTTTGATTTTGGAAAACTTGCGTCAGCAAAACGATTTGCTAATAGCCCTTGATGAATTGGCCAGTACGAACCTGCCCAGGGTTCAAAACTGGAACGCCCTTGGGTCAAACCCTGCGCGTCGAGTTGATAGATGTTAAATATTGCCGTCAAATTTTCTAAAAAAATAGTAAAGTTATCTTCAGGGAAGGGCTCAGAGTAGGGAGCAAGATTTTCTGTGTTCATGACAGGCTCACGCGCCCCTGCAGCAGATACTATTAAAGACGCAAAAATACCCATCAAACAAATCTGTTTAAGTTGCCAATACCCGAGCATAGAAATCCCCCCGCTTTAGTACGACGTCTTATTGCAGGACCTATTCCAAGTACAAAAACCCGTAAGAAATCTTTTAAATGTCAGCAAACACAGGTGGGGATTTTTTTTTAAAAAAATGTGGGATTAATTCCCCACAGATAGGCAAATAAAACTATTATGCCACAGCAGAAGAATCAGCGCTTAACGATCAGTCGTTTTTTTATCTGCTCTAAGTTTTCCGGGGTGCTACGCACTCTCAGCGTGACTCCCAGTTCATTGTAATTTTCGGTCAGCACCCGCATCTTGCTGCGCACGTCGCCGATGACTCCTTGGACGATATACGGAATAAACAAATCCTCATCGACCATGCTGGATTCAAAGTAGCTCATAATTTTATCTCGGAGCATTTGCAAATCCGCTTTATCGCGCGTTGAAATAAATACGGCTTCAGGAAATTCAATTCTTAATTCCTGCGTGACTTCTTCAGAAAGTTGATCGCGTTTATTCAAAACTAACAAGCGCGGTACATCGGTCGCACCGACTTCAGATAAAACATCCTGAGTTACTTGCAGTTGTGAGCGAAAGGCGGCATCAGAGGCATCTACAACAAACAATAACAACGAGGCATGAAGTGCTTCATCCAATGTCGATTTAAACGAAGCGACTAAGTCATGGGGAAGTTTTTTTATAAAACCAACAGTATCAGAAACTAAAACCTTGGGCCGAGTTTCCGGATAAATCGGTCGCACCGTGGTATCTAATGTTGCAAATAATTTGTCCGCGATAAGAACTTCACTGCCGGTCATGGCACGCATCAAAGATGATTTTCCAGCGTTCGTGTATCCCACTAAGGCCACACTGATTTCTTGTTCGCGGCGGGCGCGGCGCTGTTGGTGCTCGTTACCAATAGAGTCTAATTCTAATTTTAATTCTTTGATGCGGTCGCGGATGCGCCGTTTATCTAGTTCTAAACTGGTTTCTCCGGCGCCCTTGCCGCCCACTCCACCGCCACCCCGGTCTTCGTTTCCACCGGTTTCCCGGAGCCGTGGTGCCACATAGGCCAAACGCGCAATTTCAACCTGCAATCGCGCCGCCTTAGTGCGTGCATGCCGGCTAAATATTTCGATAATAACACCTGTGCGATCTAAAACAGGAACACCAGCTGCACGCTCTAAATTACGCAGTTGTGATGGCGATAATTCTGTATCGACGATAACGATATCAGCTTTTTCCTTTGGCTTATTTTTTTCGGCAGCATGACTATCGTAGGTAGCATGACTAGCGTAGGTAGCGTCGGAATCCGAATCCACACCGATTTCTTCATCTGTCGCTGAGTCCTCAGCATCTTCTGCGAGCGCTTCGTTTTCTTCTTCACGCTGCTCATCACGTTTTAAGGCTGCTTTTGATTTTTTACGCTCAAATAATTTTCCGATGACGCCGCTGCCACCAGTCCAAGCGGCCAGTTCAGTTAATTTACCTTCGCCTAATACGCTTGAGGATTTGTCTGAGCTGCGTCGCTGAGTAACTTGGCCAATGACTTGATATCCTAAAGTTGTGACTAAGCGCTTTAGCTCTTGCAGAGAACTTTGCAATTCGTCTTCACGCACAGTGGATAATTGAATTCCGACCAGGACTGCTTTTTTAATGGCTTTGGTAGTTAGTTCCGACGCATTCGACATAGTCCTTTTCATACCCTACAAACTGAGCTAGATAAAGAAAATGTTTTCTAAAGTAAATATTGAAATTAGCAACATTTGTAATCTGCAATGTAGCTTTTGTCCTGAGGTCGTACGCACCAAAAAGCTCATGGAGCTAGACCTTTTTGAAAACATCATTCAGCAGGTCACCCCATTGACAGAACTCGTCTGCTTCCATCTTATGGGGGATCCGTTAGTTCACCCAAAATTAGATCAAATGATTCAGATCTGCGAAAAATATAAAACCAAAGTGTTTTTTGTCACCAACGGCGTTTTGCTGAAAGAGTCCCATCACCATTTACTCCTGAGTCCTGCCTTTTATCAGGTTAACTTTTCACTGCATAGTTTCTTTGATAATTTTAAAGACAAAGACCCAACGGCCTATCTAGAAAAAATATTTTCCTGGACCGAGCACGCATTTATCCAGCGGCCTGATTTGTACATCAATTTCCGCTTGTGGAATTTACAGGATGTGCGCGGAGCTGAAACTTTGAATTTAGAAATACTTAAACGCATTGAGAAACACTTCGATTTTCAACTCCAGCGCTCTGTGGATGTGCGTAAACAAAAAAGCGTGCGTATAAAAAATAAACTGTACCTGCATTTTGATACCGAATTTATTTGGCCCGATGTCAGTCTGCCTGTTCTAGGTACAAGCGGCACGTGCTACGGCTTATCATCACATTTTGGAATTTTGGTAGACGGCACAGTTGTTCCCTGCTGTTTGGATAAAGAAGCCGCAATACCATTAGGAAACATTAAACAAAATAAAATTGAAACTATTTTATCAAGCACGCGCGCTAAAACTATTCTGCAAGGCTTCGCAAAAAATAGATTGGTAGAAAATTTATGTCAACGCTGCCAGTATATCGAAAGATTTCAAAACTAAATATTCCAAGTAGTTTTTGATGAATTTTTTTAAATCTCTAACAGCACTAACCGTTTTCGTTGTTTACCTCAGCCCTGAACATCGTTTGCCGTAGCGCCAACGCCCAGTGCTGTGCCATTGACAAAAAGAACTATTGAATATGGAACAACAACTAAATTTGAAAGCTATCCTGCAGCGCCGTATTTTAGTTTCCGGCGCAAGCTGTGCGTGAGGACTCCAGTTTCAAATTATCTAAACAAACCATGCCGCGTCCCTTGGATGTAATTTTAAAGCGCAGGCCATCGTTTCCAAGTTGGGAATCAATTAAATTTTGAAATTCTGCCAGGCGGTCCTGGGCCAGTGTGGCAGCCATTGGTTTCACTGCCGAGTGCGTATTTGTCAACGGAACTAATTCGATGGCCTCGGGAATTAGACGACCATTTCCGTTTTCAACTAAATGCAATTTTGAAAATAACCCAAAATCGGCACCACCGTTTTTCTTAGTGATGTTTGCTGATCCCAACATAAAATAATTTCCCAAGCTGTAGAAAATATATTTATCACCCATTTTTTGAATAGGACGAACTGCATGAGGATGATGGCCAATAATTAAATCGACATCGCCATTTTTTAAAGCGTATTCATAATACTCTTTTTGTTTTCCATCCAACGTGACTTGTCCTTCTGTACCAAAGTGAATGGATAAAATTTTGTAATGTGCTGATGTGGATTTCATAGTTTTGACTAGCTGACGGTATTGCTCGGTATCCCAAATGTGAATTAAACCCACAGTGTCCTCTGTTGCCTTAAACTGCTTGTCGATAATCGATAAACTTGCGACAGCAATCGTGTAGCCATTGGCTTTAATCAGTTGCGGTTTTAGCAATTGGGTCTTAGTACCAATTCCAAAATAATTAAGCTGTGGGCTTTTGGTTTTTATAACGGCCATGGCCTCAAGTGTTGCCGCCATTCCCTGGTGACCAAAATCATAAGAGTGATTATTAGCTAAATTCATAAAATTAAAACCAATGTCTGCTAAATGCTGAATGGCTTCGGGGTGTGTTTGAAAAACAAACGCCTTTGACTGTGGCTGTAGATCCGTGCGATCAGAAACCACAGTTTCTATATTGGCAAAGTTCAGTGTCCCATTAATCAAAGATTTAATCTGCTGTGTGTAGACAGACCACGGTGTGGTCGATCCACTCATAACAAACCCAGAAGCACTGGGTTTAAAAAGATTCTTATTGAAATTTACATCGCCCCCCATCGTCAAAGTAACTTGAGCAGTAGCAGGTAAAGCGAAAGCAAGTAGGACAGCAGATACATAAAGTTTTATCATGATCGCAATATAACTAGGATTGAGTCACTTGTAGAGTGTCAGAATTTTTGACAGGTGTTTTTTACTCGGAGCCGCGCTGATCAGTATCATCAAGGTTTCTGTCACAGAGATCCTGATTGTCTCGCATGTAACGGCGCTGCGCTGCCATCTCGCTGGCAGGCATCTGAAAATAGCTGCGTTGGCACTTATTTGCGACAGCAACATCTTGAATGGCCTGAGCCTCTGGCGGGGTTACACGCAGTCTCCAAATTGCCTTAACTGCTAACCATTGTTTTAGGTACTGACACACGTAGGCCTTATTCGGTGGTGTGTATTCAAGCGGAGTGCCGCCACCTTTTGACATATTCTCAATCGCGTTCACTGCTAATAAATGAAAATTATTTCCCATGTAATTCGCATACAAACAGCGTTTATTCGCATCCCACTCGTGGGCACCGGTCATATACGCATTCTTCAATGGTACAAAATGATCGACTTGAATTTCTCCGGCCAGTTTGAATGTTTTTGCTGTGTACGGATCATCCCAAACACCCGACTGCACCGAACAACCATCTGCTGAAAATGTCACGGGACCGTCAGCATCGCGAACCATCACCAGACCTCTGATGTTCAAACAGGAGTTATCGTCCTTTGGGCTGACCCAAGGACCGAATTGTTCGCGGCGGTTGTAGGGAATCGCTGGCAATGGAAATGTTTTTTTGAAATGAATCAGCTGTAATAAATCAATCACTGGAAGGCGCACGTCTTCTCTGATTTGAAAATAGTGGTTGTAAATAAAATCTTCGCGAGACGACGGTAGAATTTCGCTTGCGCTCAGTAAGGGCTCGCAAGCTAACAGGATCAAAATCATTCGTCGTAGGTAAAGAAAAAAGCTACAAAAACGTGTCACGTGGTCCCCTCGTAAGACTATCTCAGCGGGCTTAACGAAACCTTGCAAGACTAAAATTTTGATTTTTCTGTTAGGATACGCAACTGCCAAAATTTAAGGAAGGTCTGCCAAAGTTCTAGGAAAGTTGTGCGTTCGGAGTGATCAAAAAAATTTAACAGCTGTGATTTGTGACAGTTTCCAGCCGCCTTTGCTGCTGCGCAAAAAGATAACACGCAGCTCTTATCGCATAAATATTAGCCTAAGATTTTTATCCTGTTCTTTCGCAATATTGAAAAACTGGTCTATTCCTTTAAAAGTCTGCGTAGTACGTTCCCAGCAAGTTCACGCGTCTAATTTTGAGACGAAAAAAAAAGGAATTTTTATGAGTTCGCATCTAAAAAATAAAACAGAATCAACTCAGGCTAATTCGGGACAAACGGTCTTGAATTTGTCTCGTCGTAAAAAGAGACGAAAAACTGGTTGGTAGTTTAATATGACTCATGTACGCTTTAAGCATGAGCTTTATTGTAGCAATAGAACCTGACCCCAAAACCATCAAATTTATCAATGAGGCTCTGGCAGAGCTAGCTAAGCTTCTCAACTACAAAGTCATCGTTTCGACTGATTTAGCAGCCTTTAAAACAGAATGGGCTAAACCCGAGTACCAAGACAAACCCATCGCCCTGATGATTTTAAATGCAGAATCCGTAGCTACAAATACTCTTGAGGCCGTTACCGC
>JAYUTU010000297.1:0-2153 GCA_043754975.1 Bdellovibrionales bacterium
CATTGTACGCTGGGAAATCTAATAAAGGTTTTAAAATACGGCTGGCAAAACGTGAATGTAAATTTGCCTTGTATGCCCCGGCCCAGTTGGAATCAAAAACGACTCCACCAATTGTTTTTTCAAAAGTTTTTAAACCTAATTGTTTAAGTTCAGCTTCTACTAAATCGGGGAACCCGATAGGACATGACGCAAAAAATCTTGCCATAAAGATCTCCTTTTATCTTGAATGATTTGAACTTCCATTGCTGTTCAAACCACTATTGTTATTTTACTCAAATTTGACGGATCAATAATTGATCCATCAAGCATATGTCTCTGTGCTTATGTTTCTGTATATTTTGGTCCGCCGCCGCCTTCGGGAACGGTCCAATCTATGTTTTCGTGTGGGCATTTAATATCACAAGTTTTACAGTGAATACAATTCGTATAATTAATTTGTAAATCATACTTGGTGCTATCTAACTTCGAAGGCAGCATTTCATAGACGCTAGCAGGGCAAAACTGCACGCAGGGCGAATTAAACTTAGGCTGGCACTGCTCCCGGCATACGTCGCCGTTTAATAGCTTCAAATGATTAGGAGAATCTTCATCGTGGCTTGTTCCAGTTAAATAAACACTCCCTAGCTTATCAAACATAAGGTTTCCATCGGGCTTCGGTAGTTTGTTCTCAGGTCTTGTAAAACCGTCGTTAGTTCCCCAAACCTCTTTTACCGATTTTGTTGTATGAGCATCGTAATGAGACTTCATGTTATCAAATAGCCCACGTCCGCCAGTTATTTCTTGTAAAGCAATTAACGGCAGCGAAGCTAATAAACCTTTTGATAATGTTTGGTGAAAATTTCTAACCCGGTAAAGTTCGGATTTTACAAAAGAGTTATGAATTTTTTCTTCATAAGATTTTAAAGCTGAACTTGAAAAATTTTGGGATTTGAGCACATCAAAAGCAGTTTCTGCTGCGCTCATTCCTGACTTCATGGCTAAGTGAATGCCTTTAAGTTTTTGCACATCAACCATGCTGGCTGAATCTCCACAAACCATCCAACCATCACCAAAAAGTTTTGGCATTGAATACCAACCGCCTGCTGGTAAAGTTTTACCGCCATAGGCAACCACTTTTCCACCTTGAATCATGTTCGCAATAAACGGATGAGTTTTTAATTTCTGTAGTTCACGATGTGGGTCAAGCATCGGATCGTTTGAATCTAAATAAGCCACAAGACCTAAAATAATTTTATCACCGGGGATCGTATAAATAAAAGTTCCACCAATTGATTTATTCAGTGGGTATCCCATTGTGTGAATGACTTGGCCTGCTTCAACTGTACCTGCGGGCATTTGAATAATTTCTTTAACGCCTTCTTCGAAAGCTTCGTGGTTTTTTCCATCTCGTAATTTCAATTTTTTAGAAACTTGTTTAAATAAACTTCCGCGGGTCCCTTCAGCAAAAACTGTTGTTTTTGCCTTAAGAATTAATCCTGGTTCAAAATTAGCTTTGGGATTGCCATCTTTGTCGCGACCTTTATCGCCAGTTCTTACGCCAACAATTTTATCACCTTCGTAAAGCGCTTCAACAGCTGCAAATCCAGGAAAAATGTTTATGCCTTTGGCTTCACATTGCGAAGCTAACCAGCGATTAAATTTTGAAAGCGAGATAATATAATTACCCATATTATGAAACGGTGGTGGCGTAATTGGTAATTTAAACGCTGATTTTTCACTTAAATAATAAACAGCATCTTTTTTAACTTCTGAATCTAAAGGACAGCTTAATTCTAAATAGTTAGGAATAAGTTCTTTCAAAGCTTTCGGATTTAATACAGCCCCAGAAAAACTATGTGCTCCTATTTCGGAACCTTTTTCTAAAACAACGATCATTTGATCTGGGATAAACTCTGCTTGAAGCTTTCCCTCAGTAACAGCTTGGTTATGCTTTTCAATATCAGTCGCGATTTTATAAGCACAAGAAAGGCCAGCAGCACCGCCGCCAACGATCAAAACATCTACATCCATTGTTTCTCTGGTTACACCTTCAGGCAAATGATCAAATGACATTGAGCTCTCCTGTTATCTTTTTTATTTTCTGTTTTATTGACTAAAAACCTTCGTCAGCTTCTTCGGCCTTATTTTTTTGACGAGGATGAATAAAGTTTTTT
>JAYUTU010000298.1:0-2151 GCA_043754975.1 Bdellovibrionales bacterium
ACATCTAGATTTAAATCTGTCATCAAACTTTGAAATCTGCCGAAATTTCATGAAATATCGACGTTAATTCGCTTCTTGGGTGTGTGTGTTATTAAGTACTTAGACTCACTGGGGATTGCCATTTCTAGGTCCTCCAAACTTGTGAAGTTTGGAGCGGGAGACGGGACTCAAACCCGCGACCTATGCCTTGGCAAGGCATCGCTCTATCAACTGAGCTACTCCCGCAATCGAAAGACTGAAAATTTAAAATAAGCTGCTGCAACTGTCAACCCATGGTCGCAAATGACCTAAAAGATAATCAGAATTTAAAATGAACTGCATAACACGCTAATTTTGTATTGCGCGACCCTGAACAATGTATGGCAATATAGAGTTACGGGACTGCTATGAAATTTCTTAAAAATTACCTCAATAAAAACGCTCCTTACCAGCTATTTCCGCGTCTGCTAGCTACCCTTGCTTGCCAACAGCTTCGGTGCGACTGGTATCGCCCAAGCGGTGACCGCTGTGCGGGTTAAAGCGGTGTTTGCTAGTGCCGAAGCCTTAGTTAGTGCTCAAAAGCGCGGCGGTTCGGTGGCTACCCGCCGCGGTGTCTACTGCCTGTGCAGTGGTAGGTTAGCCTAATGAATATTCTGCACGTGCTTTCACAAAATCACCTCACAGGAGCTGAAGTCTACGCGGCCGAGCTTATCAAATTTCAAAATAATCAAGGTCACACCGTGCACCAAGTATCTAATGGCTTTTTTGCTGCGACTGACGCCACAAAAAAAATCTTAGCCGTCGAGACAAAATTAGTTTCCAAATTTATCAAAAACGTTTTTTGGCTGCGCCGTTACCTGATTGATAATCATATTCATGTCGTGCACACACACTCACGAGCAGCTGCAAAATTAGTTTACTGGTCGCGCGCCTTTTTAAAAATTGGTGTGGTGTCGACAGTTCACGGTCGTCAGCATCCATCTATTTCAAAAAAATTTTTTAATCAGTATGGCGATTTTTTAATTGCTGTTTGTGAAACAGTTTCTAAGCAACTGCAAGTAGATTTTAAATACAATCCCCGGCGCATATCAGTTATTAGAAATCCAATTGCATTAAGCCAATTTCAATTTGTTAAAAAAGTCATAGCTGATAAGCAGCAATTAAAAATTGCAGTCATTGGTCGAACAACAGGTCCCAAAGCCCAACGAACAGAACTCATTTTAAATGCCCTACCCGCACAACTTAAAAAACTGGGCTGCAATGCCCAGTACTATTTAATTGGCGGCTATAAAAAAGATTTGCGTTTAAATGAGGACCTTCCAATTTCAGAAAAATCAGTTCCGCGCTTAACAGCAGCTGATTATCAGGAATTTGACTTAGTGATTGGTTCAGGCCGGGTTGCCGCTGAATCAATTTTAGCGGGAGTGCCTACCATCAGCTTCGGCGAGGCCAAGTATGTAGGATTAGTTACCGTTAGCAATCTAGCTAAAGACTCAGTTGAGGATTTATCTGAGAATCTAGCTGAGCATTTTCAATCGAACTTTGGGGATATGGATACAAAGTTTCACACGCCAACTTTAGATTTAAAAAAATTAGCAGCTGATGTCGAAACCTTTTTGCGAGGCAGTGATCCAAAGCATTTAGAAACACTTTCTCGAGCAGTAGCTAAAGAATTTGGTTCTGAGAAAATCAGTCTACGAATTCAGCGGCTGTATGAATCGGCTTACTTTCTTAGAAATTATAGTCGCTGGATTCCAATTCTTATGTACCACAAGATTCCAGATCAAGAGCTGCAGTCACAGCACAAAATTTTTGTGACTAAAAAACGTTTCGAAACTCATTTAATGCTTTTTAAATTTTTGGGCTTTCAGACAGTCACTTTCAGTGATTTAAAAAAATTTAAATCTGGCTTGGTTGATTTTTCGACGTTTCCTAAAAAGCCTTTAATCCTTACTTTTGATGATGGCTACAAAGATAACTTAGAGCATGCCTCGCCATTACTAGAAATGTATAACTTCAAGGCCCAATTATTCTTGCTAGCGGATACAAAAATTGCCAGTAACCAGTGGGATCACTCTGAAACTGAACCTCCACACGAAATCGTCAGTGGCTCTGATCGCAAGCTTTGGAAACAATCAGCGTTTGCAATAGGCTCCCATGGTTTTAGCCATA
>JAYUTU010000299.1:0-4643 GCA_043754975.1 Bdellovibrionales bacterium
CGAAGCCACAATCGGAGCCGAACCAGTAGCGCCTGATAATGTTAAAATAACATTATCAACTTTAATGATTTCACCTTTTTTAAATTTTAATTCTTTGACGACTCCTGCAAACGGAGAAGGAACCTCAACTGTAGCTTTATCTGTCATGATTTCGGCAACTGTTTGATCTGCTTTGACAGTGTCACCAACTGAAACTGTCCACTTGATCAGTTCGCCCTCGGTAACTCCCTCGCCCAGTTCAGGAAGTTTTACATCCGCCGCATTTCCACCAACTGGTGCTGTGGGTATCGAAATCGCTGTAGTTTTTGTGGGCGGTGCTGTTGCAGCAACTGCAGCGGTTCCGCCTTCAAGTGTGAGGATAACATTTTCAACTTTAATAACTTGGCCGGGTTTAAACTTTAATTCTTTTACAACACCAGATACCGGAGACGGAACTTCAACAGTTGCCTTATCAGTCATGATTTCAGCAACAGTTTGATCGGGCTTTACAGAGTCTCCTGGTTTAACCAACCACTTGATTAGTTCGCCCTCAGTGACACCTTCGCCCAGCTCAGGAAGCTTTACATCTGTTGTAGCCATTAAGAAATCCTTTCAGAATTTTCAGCAGCTGCACGTGCAGCTGCTTGGTTTCGCTTTTCAATAATACCCTTCATAAAAAATTCACCAGCTCGGTAAGAGCTTCTGACTAAAGGACCGCTTGCAACGTACAAGAAGCCCATAGATTCAGCCAAAGTTTGCCACTCTTTAAATTTTTCAGGGCTTATGTATTCAATTACTTTTAAATGTTTTTCGGTGGGTTGAAGGTATTGACCAAAAGTCACAACATCACAGCCAACGGCACGAAGATCTTTTAGCGTTTGTAAAATCTCTTCGTCTTTTTCACCAAGGCCCAGCATGATCGATGATTTCGTGTACAGCGTAGGGTCAAATTCTTTGACGGTCTGTAGCACGCGCAAGGTTTGGCGGTATTTCGCACGAGGATCACGAACACGGGGTGTTAAGCGTTCGACGGTTTCAACATTATGAGCAAATACGTCGGGACGTGAGGCTGCCAAATGACGAATTAGGTTTTCATCGCCGCGAAAATCTGGAGTTAATATTTCAACAATTAAATTGGGATCTAATTTTTTAATTGTTTTTACAGTCCTTGCAAAATGATCAGAGCCCTGATCAGGCATGTCGTCACGATCAACAGAAGTGATAACAACATACTGTAGTTTCATTTGCGAAATTGAGAACGCAACTTTCTCGGGTTCAAAAGCGTCGACGGGTGGTAACCCTAATTTTGCATTTCCCGTTTTCACATTACAAAAACGACAGCCCCGAGTGCACACGTCCCCCATCAACATAAAAGTCGCAGTTCCACCTGACCAACACTCGCCCATGTTAGGGCATTTGGCTTCTTGGCAAACGGTTGCTAATTTTAATTCACCAAGCATATTTTTAATGCGGCCATAATTTTCGCCAGAGGGTGCGCGCACTTTAAGCCAGTCAGGTTTTGGAATTCGAGTTTTCATTGGGGCGTCGGCCATAAAATCCTCATTATTTCTAGAGCCCCAGTTTTAGCCTTTTTGATAGGACTTAACAAGTACATAGACAGATTATGTGTTGGTTTTCTACTGCTTTTAGATTGCCTGTGGATGGGCTTTTGTGATTTCTTAGTGCCATATGAATCTAATGCACGATCCTTTGCGTTTGCTATTAACTGAAGCCCTGTTTAAAGCCATTTCGACCCTGAGCATAAGCTTAGAAAAGACCGACATTTACAACCAATTAGTCGAGCCACCTAATACCGACCTGGGTCATTTGGCCTTCGGCTGTTTTATTTTGGCTAAAAATTTAAAAAAAGCTCCGGCTGCAGCTGCGGCCGAGCTAAAAAATTTAGTCGGAGCCATTGATGGAGTGCCGACAATTGAAGTTGCGGGACCCTACTTAAATTTTAAATTTTCACCTGAGTTACTGGCCGATAAAGTTGTGCGATCGGCAGTGGACTTCACGTTATTTAAGCGAGCTCTCACTGAAAAAAATCCAAAGGGTATGATCGAATACTCACAGCCCAATACACACAAAGAAATTCACGTGGGCCACATGCGAAATCTTTGCTTGGGTGATGCACTGATAAAACTTTTGCGCTACTGCGGACACGAAATTGTTAGCACTACATTTCCTGGAGATGTTGGGACTCACGTTGCAAAATGCTTGTGGTATATCAAAAACTGCATAGGCCTTGAAGTTCTCGATCAAAAGCGATCAGATCCAAACCGGGGTGAGTGGTTAGGCCAAATGTATTCGGCTGCGAATATTAAACTAGAGGACGAAGAAAAAACCGAAGCGTATCAAACCAACAAAAAACAACTGACTGAAATTTTGAAACAGCTCGAGCACCAGCAGGGAGAATTTTTCGATTTATGGAAAGAAACTCGTCAGTGGTCGATTGACTTGATGAATAGAGTGTATTCCTGGGCCGGTGTCCAATTTGATGTTTGGTACTGGGAATCTGACGTCGATGCCGACTCTGTAAAAATGGTTAAGAAGTATTTTGAGGACGGTAAATTAACTCAATCTCAAGGCGCAATCGGGCTTGATTTTGAAAGCGAAAACTTAGGTTTTTGTATGTTGCTAAAAACGGATGGCACGGGTTTGTATGCAACAAAAGATATTGAATTGGCGCGCCGAAAGTTTCAGGATCACCATATCGAAAAATCAATTTATGTGGTTGATGTTAGACAGGCTCTTCATTTTAAACAAGTGTTTCGGTCTCTAGAGGTCTTAGGTTTTCCACAGGCAAAAAATTGTTTTCATTTACAATATAACTTTGTGGAGCTGCCAGACGGTGCCATGAGTTCGCGGAAAGGGAATGTCATTCCACTCATGAGTTTAGTGAGTCAAATGAAAGCGCATGTTCGTACAGAATATCTAGCGCGCTACAAAGAAGAGTGGTCTGCGGCAGAAGTAGAAAGTGTTTCTGACTGCGTGGCTCAAGGTGCTATTAAATACGGAATGCTTCGCCAAGATACCAATAAAAAAATAGTTTTTGATATGGCCGAATGGTTAAAGCTTGATGGCGAATCGGGTCCATTTATCCAGTACAGCTACGCGCGCGTGCAATCGATTATAAAGAAGTTTGCTGTCGATACTGAAAGCTTCGATGGAACCTTATTGTCCCATGGCGCAGAAATTAAACTGATGCAGCATTTGATGAATTTTAACTCTGTCGTGCTTGTGGCAGCTGACAATTATAGACCTTCTGCTTTATGTACGTACCTGTACGAAACTGCAAAAAAGTTTAATGTCTTTTATCATGAATGTTCCATCGGAAAAGCCGAAACCGAAGAATTGAAAAAATCTCGGTTAGCATTAGCTACTGCCACAGCAAATATTTTGAAGCAGGGCCTTTCGCTATTAGGAATTCCTGTCCCAGAAAGAATGTAATGATTCAGTTTAAAACGAAATTAACCGAAGGAACTTTGCTTAAACGCTACAAACGTTTTTTTGCAGACGTCGAGTACATGGATCTCAAGTCTGGAAAAAAAATCCAATTAACAATCCACTGCCCGAATACCGGAAGTTTAAAATCAGTGATCGAAAAAGATCAGCAGCATGCGTGCTGGTTTTCTATGAGTGACGATCCTGCGCGGAAGTTAAAAGGCACTCTTGAGGCCGTGCAGGCCGATTCAGGTGCATGGGTCGGAGTGAATACGTCCTGGCCAAATAAAATTGTTCAGTTTGCTGCAAACCAGTCGATTGAAACAAAAGTTCCACATTTTAAAAACTGGAAAGGGTATTCTTTTTATAAATCAGAACATAAGATTTCAAAGGAAACTCGCTTGGACGGGGTTTTTTGTGTGCACAAAGATCATCTAGAAGCTGACAACGAAATGAAGCATTACGTTGAAATAAAAAATGTTTCTCTAGCCAGAAAAAATGCAGCTCAATTTCCTGACGGAGTTACCGAGCGGGGTCAGAAGCATCTTCAGGAACTTATAAGACTTACGGATGAAGGTCACAAGGCAGAATTAATTTTTACTATTCAACGAAATGACGTAACACATTTTTCAATCGCCGAAGATATCGATCCAGTTTATAAAAATCTATTTGATAAAGCTGTCAAAAAAGGAGTTTTAATCACTCCGGTTCTGGTAGGAATCACGCGTGATGGCATAGTTCTGACGAAGACAATTCTTCCGCACACGTCATAAAAAAAGCCCTGGTAGGGCTTTTTTTATATAATTCTGTTTTAAAATGATAGTGGTTTAACTTATTTTTTTGCTAAATGCTGATCGATGATTTCTTTGAATGCCGGAAACGGGTAAGCGCCACGTAGTGAAACTCCGTTGATTAGGAAACCCGGTGTTCCGCTCATGTTAAACTTTTTTGCTTCTTCCATGTCTGCATTGATACGTGCTTGGATTTTTTCGTCTTTCAAGTCAGCTTCTAATTTCTTTGCGTCCACACCCAATTTTTTTGCAACTTCCTTGAAATAGCCTTCGCCTTTGTCTTTCAACATGCCTTGGTTTTCAAAAATAGCATCGTGAAATTTTTCAGCTTTTGCTGCATCTTGCTTTGCAATGGCTTCAAAGTATTTTGCTGCTGGCATTGCAAGGGGGTGGAAATCTAGTGGTAAATGCTTGAATACAATGCGT
>JAYUTU010000300.1:0-2145 GCA_043754975.1 Bdellovibrionales bacterium
GGCCAAAATTGAATTTCATACAAAAAATGTTTGCTAAATCCGCGATCACTTCCGAACAGCAATCAGTCTATGAAAAAAATGAAACAAAGATTGCAATAAATTTGAATACAATTTAAAAAACAATTATGAAAATTCATCCGCTTGATGCTTTAAAAAAAAATCCGTTCGTATTGGCTCCGATGGCTGGCATCACCGATCATGCGTTTAGGACATTTATGCGTAAGCTTGATGCCAGTGTTGTTGTCACAGAATTGGTTTCAGCAACGGGCATCGAATATAAATCGCGCAGAACTTTGGATTTAATGAGCTTTGATGAATCTCAAAGGCCGATCGGAATCCAGTTGTTCGGTGAAGATGCTGAAATTATTGCACGCGCTGCCAAAGTCGCCGAAGAACACGGTGCTGATTTTGTTGATTTGAATTTTGGTTGCCCTGTTCCCAAAGTCGTTAAAAAAGGCGCAGGTTCTGCGATGATGAAAGACCTTGTTGTTATGCAAAAAGTTTTATCATCGACTGTTGCTGCCGTAAAAATACCGGTGACTATAAAAATTCGAACTGGCTGGGATGCGAATCAGAGAAATGCTTTGGATGTTTGCAACATTGCTTATAACGAAGGAATTACTTGGGTGGCAATTCATGGTCGCACCCGCGCTCAAGCATATACAGGTCTTGCGGACTGGGAATTTATTTCAGAAATTAAAGCAAAATCCAAAATTCCAATTTTAGGTAACGGCGACATTCTGACTCCACAAAAAGCAGTTTCCAGACTGAAAGAATCGGGATGTGATGGTGTTTTAATTGGCCGGGGTGCTTTAAAAAATCCATTGATTTTTGCTGATGCTTTAAGCTTATGGAAGGGCGATAGTTTGCGCCTGGATTTAAAACGAAATTACAAAAGTATTTTTCTTGATCTGAGCCTGGCCATTCGTGCCCATACCAGCGAGCATATTACGAATATTCAGTTAAAAAAGTTTGCCTGTTGGTTTTCGACAGGGTATCAAGGTTCATCCGCATTTCGTAAGCAAATTTTTCAATTGAAAGATAACGACGAAGTCTTGTCGTGTGCTCTTGAATTTTTCAGTTCAATTTCAGACATTGAACAGGAAGACACAAGCGGCGACGGTTTTTTAATGGGCGGCCACGGTTAGTTAACACAAAGGAAAGTTTTTATGCTACAAGATCCAAAAAAAATCAGAAATATCGCCATCATTGCTCACGTTGACCACGGTAAAACAACTTTAGTGGATCACTTGATCAAACAAGCCGGAACATTCCGTGATAACCAAGCTGTTCAAGAACGCTTGATGGATTCTATGGATCTTGAAAAAGAACGTGGAATTACAATCGCTGCAAAAAATGCATCGTTCACTTACAAAGACATTAAAATTAATATTGTCGATACTCCGGGACATAGTGACTTCGGCGGCGAAGTTGAGCGTGTACTAAACATGGTTGATGGCGCAATTTTGCTTTGTGATGCTTCAGAAGGCCCGTTGCCACAGACTCGTTTCGTTTTGAAAAAAGCTTTAGAACAAAACATCAAAGTCATCGTTGTTATCAACAAAATCGATCGTTCAGATGCTCGTATCCAAGACGTTCATAATGAATTATTTGATCTATTCATCGACGTTGAAGCTAATGAAGAACAATGTGATTTCCATACAATTTATGCGATCGCGCGTGATGGTATGGCGACTTTAGATCCAGCTGTTAACACAGGAAACTTGAATGTACTTTACGATGCAATTGTTGAATTAGTTCCTCCTCCGACAATCGTTGAAGATGCGCCATTACAATTAATGGTTTCTAACATTGGTTATAATGATTACGTAGGTCGTTTGGCGATGGGTCGTATGCGCGGCGGATCTGTCAAAGTCGGCGATGATATTATTTGTATTCAAGAACACGCTCAGAAAAAAGTTAAAGTATCTGCACTTTTCCAATATCACGTCAATTCACAAATTCCGGTTCAAGAAATTGGCGCGGGCGATATGGCGATCATCGCGGGTATCGAAGATTTCACAATTGGTGACACCATTACTTCAGCGACGAATCCACAAGTCCTTCCGCGAATCATCGTCGATGAGCCAACGGTTGGAATGATTTTCTCGGTTAATAACGGACCGTTCGCGGGCCAAGAAGGTA
>JAYUTU010000301.1:0-10662 GCA_043754975.1 Bdellovibrionales bacterium
AATAATTTCACCCAGACCGGCATGTACATAAATTAACGGGATCAAAAGGGCGTCAGCCCTTTTCTGGCACGATGCCACCTACGAAAAGTCTATTTAAAAAACAAAACCCACATTCCGAAAAAGATGTGGGTAATAGTAAGGTTTTTTAGACTGAACCTTGCTGATCGGAGAGATGAATTTTAGGAAGCGGTTTACGATCAACTTTTTAATCCGGAAACTAGGTACATTAAGCAACCGCCAGCAGTATGAAATCTTTCCTCTAAAAGAGCTTTTTGATAAGAGCCACTATTTTTTGTGGCTTCCAGCCAAAGTGAAACAAACTCCGCCTCTGTACCACCGCCCGCTAAAAAGTATTTTTTTGTTTCTTTTTTATCCCAAACCCAAAAATCTCTTTCACTCCATTCCAATGCTTGCGCTACGTTAACCTGCTGTACCTTAGTTTCATAAGGAGGAAATAAAGGAACTGCTTTGTCTGAAAGAAAAACATTTATGTCTTTAATGGCTAATTCAGCAAAAATCCCAGGAACTAAATCTCCTAATGAAATATTGCCTAGTCCGAGTGCTTCTTTCCCCCGTTCACAGGTCAACTTAAAATAAAACATGTCGGTTATTTGTTGAATCGAATCAGCTTTGCTAAGGCTACTTGCAACGGCCTGGCTCGCCAAATTGTTCGGCTCCGCCACAAAAATTAAACCTGATGGCTTTAATACCCGAAGCATTTCAGAAACAACAACTTTTGGATCTGCTACATGAATTAAAAGTGTCTGACAGGTCACTAAGTCAAAGCTTTCATCTGGAAAAGGGAGTTTGTTGGCATCGCCAGGAACGTAAGTGAAACGTTTCCCCACTCCCAATTCAGTTGCCTTTATCGTAGCTTCCAGGATTGAAGCGGTTTCGCGATCAACGCCAGTAAACGTTGTACTGGCGGGCATTACCGTTGAAAGCAGCTGCCCCCAATGACCGATTCCGCACCCTACATCTAAAACAGTTGTAAAATTATCAAGATGTAGACGTTTGGCCATGAGTTCCAAAAAGTCACGGTTCCACCAGTAGTCACGATAATCACCAAAGTATTCGGTAGAATGTGGTTTTTCTGTTTGTTCCATAAAACGAATTTAATCCTCAGTTGGTTAACAATGAAAATTTAAAGTCTATAAACATGCTCCCACATCAGCTGGGACTCGATAAAGTACACAAATTATTTACAAGTTAAAATTGTACGTTTAACTAAGTCTGCAGTTGCAACTTCCAATAATAAACGTCCGGAAGGAAATTTTTGTACGATTCGAACATTATCGTAACTAAATCCGCCATCAAAACCTAGATCATAGATGTAGGCGCTAGAATTACTGCCAATTATTCTAGTGATCGTATAGCTTCCTGGATTCTGTCGCGCACCATCTGCTAACTCAACTTTAGCATTTTTTGATAAAGACCTATCGACGAAAGTTAATTTCAGAGTTTGAAAAGTCTTTGGATGGAAACCGTCACAACTTTGTATTGGGTAGATTACGGCTGAATCCAGCGGTGGTACTACGCAAACAAGATTAATCCCAGCGCAGTAACAGCCCTTTGGCGGTGCATCGTTATCACCACTATCACAGACTTTTGCAAAAACAATGTGGACATAAAATGATAGAGCAATTATTAAAAGTATTTTCATGGTGTCTCCTTAAAAAAATATTTCGTGGTTATTAAAATTAATTAGCTATTCGCAGCGCGCACTCATACACTTCTTGAAGCAATCTATTAGGATATATTCAACGCCATTATCATAAAAGGTTGTGCATTGGTTTTCGCAAATAGATTTCTTATTGTCATAAGAACAATGCGGTGGCAAGGCGCTGGGAAAGAGCGAAGATTCTGCGCTTGAAAATCCACTTTGTAAAAATAAGATATAAATTAAAGTTGTTTTCATGATTTAGCCTTTAGATAATGGTTAGCGAAAGCGAATAATTCGCAATCGCTACCAGATGTAAAATGAATTGAAATTTGCCCTTAGCTTTAGATTAACGCTGTTACTTTAGTTTAAAATAATAAAAGCTAGGCCAATTTAGACTCTTAGATAAATGTTTGTCTACCGACTTGCACTGGGCATCTGCATCGAATCCAGAATCAAACTCACTCAACCAGTGCGGTAACTGCAGCTCAACCCCTGTGTAACCATTTTTATTACATTCGACTTTTTGAAGTGCAACTTGGAAAGGACAACGACCTTCTGCCAAACTTCCTTGGCCGTGAAAAATACCAGCGGAATCAGTATAGCCTTCAACTTCAACATGGAATTTATTAGCATTAAAAGGATTACGCTCACGTTTTTCGAAGGTTATGGTTATGTGATTTTCATCTTTGTAAGTCATTAAAGCATTACCTACTTTCGAACCTGCAGCTTCATATTGACCCAATTCTAGCTGTCCTTCGGTAGGTTCACATAGATCGATAATCATTCCGCCGCCACTAGAACCGGGGCCGGCGAATACCTGAACAGAGACTAGACTAACAAGTAAAAAATTCAAAACTTTGATCATAAAAACCTTCCTATTATAAGCCTTCGAATACTAAGCCTTATAGCAATCAAGGGGCCCGATTGTTGTTAAACGCGAAACTACTCGAAGTAAGTTCTTATGGCTAGATTTTTATTATCAAATTATCACGAATTGTGTTACAATTTGTTACGTATGTATGAATTATTTTCCACAACTAATTATAAAGAATTTTTACGCCAGCATATTGCTCGCTCAGATGATTCGATGACCGAAATCGCGGAGGCCGCCGGTTGCCAAAGGTCTTATCTATCACGGATATTAAGTTCTGAAATTCAATTGACCCCTGAGCATTCCTTTAATTTGTCGGAGTATTGGCATTTTAGCGTCGTAGAGAAAGAATATTTTTTATTAATGGTCGATTATGCGCGAGCCGGAACAGCTGCGTTGAAAAAGCACCTTCAAAATAAAATGAACATGATTCGACAAGAACAAGAAAGTTTAAAAAATGTCGTTAATCGTCCAAAAGCGAAAATGGATGGCTCCAGTTCTATTTACTATTCGGCATGGTACTGGAGTGCGATTCACATCGCGACCAGCATTCCAGAACTGCAAAGCATAGATGCCCTCAGTAAAAAACTCTACTTACCACCTGCTTTAATCGAGCGCTGCCTACTTACGATGAAAGACATGGGTTTTGTAAAACAGGCCGGAAAGAAATGGCAGTACGCCGGTACAGAACTGCATGCCGGTGCTGATACAGTGTATGTCATTCATCATCATCAGAACTGGCGTAATCAGGCGGTTATATCTTCGCAATTAGCCCAGCCTGAAAATATCCATTTTACCGTTGTGCAATCAATGAGTCGCGAAGCGTACGTGAAAATACGACAGTCCTTATTGGCACAAATTCGAACTGCTTCGCAAGTAGCAGGGCCGTCAACGGAAGAAGAGCTAGTTACGCTTAATATCGATTTATTTAAGTTGTTAGTTTAAGCTCTTCCGCTCGATCGCGGTGTGCATCTGCGGGTATGTGCAATGTATGCGAGTTTTTTCATGTTATTTTGAAGTCATCAATGGAATCTCAGGTCCAACATATCGCAACTGACAAAGATCCATTTCCTTTGTGACCGGGAGTGCCTTTTTATTAGAGCGACAATGAAATAAGATTTTGATCTCACATACACAAGGAGACACTTATGAAAACTTTCGTCCTGCTATTCGCCTCTTTATTTCTGTCGCTAGCTTCTGCATCCGCAAAGAGTGTAACGATCGAAGTTTCTGACGTTCTTTCTTATCAGAGCATTAAGGCGTTTGCAGATGGAACATTTACTGTGACGGGGGCGAAAATATATGACTATGCCTTAGGCGCTGGCACGCGTGGTCAAGCCGCCGATAACGCAGCCTTCGTTTGCAACGAACTTGGAAAAAAGATATTTCACTATGAAGCTGGTCTTGGCGACCGACAAATTAGAACTATCAATTTCACTTTAAACGACGACGGTAACTTTTCAGAAGCTTGGTTTGCGTACGGAGGACAGCCCAACACGTTACTCTTAGCAAAAGTGATGTGCAAGTAGTCCTAACAAATTCACTTGATTTTTTAGTGACTGAAATCAAATCCACTGGACCTTTGTGACCAGTGGATTTTTACTTTTTCGGATCAAAGTTAGCAGCCCTAAAAAGGCACTCCTTGTTGAGCGCGCTCGGGATCATGAGCCTTATTGTCGGAGACCGCTTCTTTCAAAAAATTGCAAATGGGGTTCCAAAATCTTCAGGTCCAATATATTACGATCAGCTGAAAACGATTCCCTTGCTGGATATTCCTGAGCGGGAGAGTTCAGACATTTTCGCCAAATGTGCAGATGGTATCCCAAATGATCAGCAATTTTTAACATATATCCTTTAGTGCATTCACTACTTGTGAACGATTTATAATTTCCTGTGAACAATATTTTTGACATGCTTATCTCGCGATGAAATAAACAACGACATGAATAATCACGTTTCCATTCTAAACTATTCAGACTTCCGACCCTTTCTAAAGGATTGTCTTAGAGATGCTAAAAAGCGCAATATTCGCTTTAGTTGTGGGGCTTGGTCCCGGAGACTGGGCCTCAAAACTCCATCAGCTTTGACCATGATTCTGAACAGTCAAAGAAATCCTGGGCCAGAACTGGTTGAGCTTTTCATTCGTGATTTAAAGCTAGTAGGACGAGAGGCCACTTTTTTTCGAGAGCTGGTCATTCTGGGGAAGAGTAAAGGCGAAAGCTCAAAAAGATTTCTGAATGAGCTAAAACTCGCAGAAATTCATCCGCGAAAAGAATTTCGTGGAATCAGTTTAAATGCCTTCAAGGCCATTTCAAACTGGCACTTTTATGCCATCCGTGAACTTGTTGATCTTCCAAATTTTAAAGAAGACGTCGCTTGGATACAAAAACGAATTCGATTTCAATTAACTGCAAAACAGATTCATGAAGCTATTCGCATCATGCTGGAATTAGGTTTTTTATCTCGTGCACCTAACGGCAAGCTTCTATATACGAATCAAATAGAAACTGAATCTGATTCCCCAGACGAGGGGTTAAAAAAGTATCATGAACAAATTTTAGAGATGGCGCAAAAAAGTTTAAATACAGTAAAACCAGATTTGCGTGAAATATCTGGAATGACATTTACTTTAAACAAAAAGGATTTAGCACGAGCAAAAGAAATTCTTAGACAAGCACAATATGACTTATCCCAACTTGGAAAAACTCCCGGCGATGAAGTTTATCAGGTTGAAGTGGCGCTATTTCCACTTACACAGCAGGAGCAGTTATGAAAAGCCTCTTTGTCTCGATTCTTTTACTCAGCCTTAAGGTTCTTGGGGTGCCCGAAGCAGAACCGCGCTATTACTATTTGAAATGTCCCAACGGACAACTGATTACTTCTGTTGCTGTTGAATTAGAAAAAGAGTTTATACATGTTGATTACGGGGCGTTGGGCCGAACTGATTTTATTCCATGGAGCTTGGAATTTGAATATAGACATAGACATTATGAAATGGGAAGCACCGCTCTTGAGCGAAAAGTCACTTGGAAGGAAGACATTCACTTTGTTCCGAGCCATTTGGGTCTACCTGATAAAATAAATGGATGTGATGTCGTTCCGCTCGTCGTCTATTTCGACGATATGGGTTATGTGGGAAGTCTTAATGATTACTCGTTACTGGATAAGTACAATCGCCTGATTTTAAACTTACATTTTGCCAATCCAAAAATAGCTAAAGTTGTTTTCTCAGATAAGTTCAAAATTCTGCCGCCTCGAGAAAAGTACCTTTTTATTAAATATCAAATTAATTACCAAACTTTAGACTTTGACTATGGAACATCATTTGATTTAAAAATTCCGGTCAGTCAATTTACAGGTTCAATTGTAGATATAAAAGATTGTACTTGGTGGGATGACAACACGCCTAAGAAGTGCAATTCGGTTTCCGATGAGGGTTTGAAAATCGGTAATCATTACTTTTTGATAAAGAACGTTGAATTTTGGAAGAATGGCATTATTAAAAATGCTGAAACATCAGGGCTTAATTTTTGGCCAAAAGATTGGTACAAGCCTTCGGGTACAAAAATTCAATGTAGCCCTGGGCCCATAAGCTATAGATTTAACGGCGAGCTCGATTCTTGCGTCGATATGAAAGAGGTACCATGAAATTATCTGTGCTTTTGATTTTGTTGATTTCCGCCGTAGCACAAGCTGGTGGCAGTCGAGCTGGAAACGGAGGAGATGGTGTCTATTGCTCTTCCTCGCCAAACCAGCCTCGGCTCCAGCTTCTCGATTTTTATGAGCTTCTATTTTACGACAAAGTAAACGTCGATCTAGGCAATGTTAATGAAGACCCCGTCATAAAGGTCACTAAAATCATTGATAGTTTCAAAAAAATTTCGCCTATTCGAGCAGATCTATATAAAGAAAGATTACTAAATTTTTTCAATCGTGTTCAATGGTCGCAAGCACCGCTTCAGGACGTTCCAGACTCTAACCACATTGTCTTGCCAGTAGCTTGTGAAATTCGACAACTGGTCATTCAAAGTAAAGTTAACGGCCAACCCAACTATTTGGTCGACCAAAATCTTTGGCTCATGTTGAACGGAACACAAAAAGCAGGCCTCATCTTACATGAGGTTATTTACGAGGAAGCTCTTGAACAAGGACATGAAAACTCAATAAATACAAGAGCCCTTGTTCGGTACTTTGTTAAGAAAAAATTTGCTGTCATCAATGATTTGAATGATCTCAATCGAATTCTTTATGAATTAGAGTTTTATCGTCTCCTTGAGATTGCATTTGAAAATGGCGATGTTGGCCTGCTGTCCCACTACAGTGGGCATGGCGATGTCAGTATTTATAGGCTCTCTTCATTAAAATTTTGCGGTTATTTTTTAAGCGCAACCAGGGTTTATGTAAATAATTGCAACAGCCTTAAAAATTATGAGTTTAATATCACCGGATTCGAAGGCAGTAAAAACTACGCATCTCGGCAGATCAACAGGATTTACTCTCTTATAACAGATTCAATTGTTTATATCGTTCAGTCCGGTGTTTTGAATCTTGATTTTCCAATTTTAGATTTTAACACCCGTGGATTTATTCCGGCTCAAGATATGATTTTTGAAAATAAAAATTTCAAGAGTGTCTGTGAAAAAGGATATTGGGCTTTTTTAGCACGGGTTCTTGAATTCAATTACTATGAATTGGATAAAAATCCAGTCGTAAGTTGTGGCGATCCTGACAAGTCCAATTCCCATCATTTCTTTAAATTTGATGGGATGCTTTACGAATACAAAAATGAACCAGGTCCATGGGGAGTGTTGCGAGTTGACCTCATTAAACCGGCCTCTATCTTGGTTGGAAAAAACAAACTTGAGGTAAAACAATTTCGGTTGTCAGAGGACGATGAACCCATGATTTTTCCTGGAAAAAAAAATTTGAGGATTGATTTAGGAAAAAATGGATTCTGTATAGTGGAATTCTATGATTCAAAAATTACGTTTTTAAGTGATGAAGACAATTCTATCGAAATCGAACTCGGCGGCGATGCTCCAAAATTTGATTATTGCCATGTTAAATTTAAAGAAATTGAGTATTTAAACGCACATAGGGTTAAGATCTCAAAAAGAGGAATGGGTGTTATTTTACATGTTAATTAACCAAAGATTTAAACGTAATGACATTTTGTGTAAGTATTTAATAATTTTATTTTCGATTTTTACAACTGTGACTGGTTTTGCCGGTGAAATTGACATCTGTAACAGAGGAATAATCGGAATTAGGATTTCCGAAGCCGTCAATATATTTCCAAATTTCGACAACAAAGACTGTCACGAGGTTTCTGAAGAAAAAATGGGAACTATCGATAATCTTATTTTAGAAAATATTTCTATTCACGCGTTAAGCGCTGATCAATTCAAAGGGTCTTACGGGGTTAAGGGCGTTATATCTTAGTAAAAATAAAATCACGGCTTTGCCTCCCGATGTATTTAAGTACCTTCCATCGGTTCAATATATCGATCTCTCACATAATGAAATTGTCATCATCGATAGTGACGCTTTTGTGAGTTTAACGACACTTGAGCTTTTGAATTTAGAAGGCAACAAATTAACAGGAATAAAGTTGAGGAATAAATCACTGACTACTTTGAACTTAAGAAAAAATCAAATTCTTAAGCTATCAGATAAGAGTTTCGAAGAGCTTCCAAACTTAAACAAAGTCGACTTGTCTGTTAATGCAATTCAAAGCATATCTGATTATGCATTTGTAGGATTATCAAATCTTCAGTTTTTGCAATTGGGTAGCAATGAAATTGCATCAATACCGACACAGGCATTTCAACATACACCTTTGCTGGTTGACCTTGGTTTATCTTATAACAGTCTCTCAGTGTTATATGCTGCGGCTTTCATAGGCCTCAGGTGCACGGACTCGAACCGCCGACCTACGGATTATGATTCTGTTGCTCTAACCAGCTGAGAAAACTTAAAAATTAATTCTTTATCGACTTATGATTGATGAACTTCGCAGTTTCGATTCCCCGTTTTATCATAAATTTGATATTTTCATTTGCGTTTATGGTGTCAATTGTAATATCTGGGAAGCGATTTTTGAAAACCCGAAATACTTCATCTACAAAGGCTTGTCCTACAGATTTAATATCTTTGAAATCCAAAGTTACGTGATTAAATTTCTCTATACCTGTTAAAATTCGCTTTGCCTGCGAGCGAGAAACAAAATAGTCTTCTTTTGATAAGCTCAATTTAACTAGGATATGAGTGCGATCAAATGCCAAAGTTTCAGGATTCTGGAACTCTTCAAAAACGTTTCGTAATATCCGATCACTTTTTAAATTAATTTTTAAGCGAACCGCAGTAGCGATATTGTCCACATTTTTTCTTTCCTCAATAAACCAATCTTGTTGCGAATTATCGCGCATATAGAATAAACCATTTGCCATGATACTAAATGAATCGAAGGCACGAGAAGTAAAGAAAATTCCTTCGCCAGAGTGATATTCTTTCGCAGTGGTCAGTTTTCCTTTTGAAAGCTGAAGAATACTTTCTCTTTCGTCCGGCAGGTTAAAGGCTTCTTTGATCTTTTTGAAAATTCCTACGCCATTGTCAGCGATGTTAAAAAGCAGCACATCGTTTTCAATTTTAGAAGTTATATCTACTATGTTTCCTTCTGAGTGGTCTTTCGCATTATTTACCATTTCAGTAAATCCATAATAACAAATTTCTTGAATATTTGGTTTTAGTTTTAAGGCCTGTGAGTTGAATTCTTCCAGCCAAATTTCTGATTCCGAAAGTTCTGGAGTAATAGGGTAAGTTACTCGCTTATTAAAAGATGATTTCAAGTAATATTGGCTAGTATTTGTGGTTCCGCTTTTTTCTATTTTGTTACTTGTTATTAGGTAGGTCAGGTGTCGATGGACTGTTGTTCGAGTAACATTGAACTCTTTCATTGCGAGGTTAACTATATCTTTCGGATGAGCTTCTACATTATTTAGAATGAACTCTTTTATCTGATTAGCTTGATTCACCATTTAACCTCCGAAAATTCCAAATTCTTATAACTAGTATATAGTTATAACTAATAAAAGTATAGTTATAACTATAACGAACATATAGTTATAACTATCTTAAGTATATTATATTAGATTTGGCAAAAAACAGGACCGTTATAACTAAATTAATATTTATTTAATAAGCCTAAGGTAATTAAAAAGGCGTAAACTATAAAACGATAACCAATAACCGCAGAAATGATAGTGTCCTAAAACGCAAAAAACCTGCATCGCTTGTTTTTTTCGAATGAAAGCTCCAAGGAAGAAATTCGCGACAGCATTGTTCAGTTTCGATTGGCTTCAAAGCCAGTAGCAGAAGTTAATTTTTCAGAAATTTATGGTAATAGCGGTCAGTTTCAAATTTTACATCCGCTTCTAAGTCTTAAAAAATTAAAATTCACAACGTGTCAAAATTGCAGCGAAAAGCAAGTTCAAGCTGATGAAGATCTAGATGTCGTGAATCACGAAAAAGAAAAGCGACGTCAGCTGGAGTTCTTTCTATCGGGCTCGGCGCCGCTTCCGAATGATTTCTTTTTGAAGCCACCTTTTGCGGACCAACAAGGGTCCAGTTATGCTTACCTTATTTCGATGTATCCAGCGCTTTTGAGCAACGAAAAAGCGTGGGTCGAGCAGCATCTTTCTTTTTTTAAAATATCTGAACTCAAAGAAGTAATTCAAAAGTATAAAATCGATGACTTAAAGTTTTCGATCATATCTCATTTAAATGAGCGTGAGGTTGAATCAGTTATTCGTGGCGAAGAGATTATCCTTACTTCAGCGTATGTCTTATTTAAAGATCAAGATCGATTAGGTTTTTCTCCGCTGAGTTATTTAGTTTATTCCGCATCTGATTTTAATCAATTCATTAAAATTGGAAAATTTGAGGTCACTTCGGAGCTTGAAAATGCGGTTTGTATTCTTAAAATTGGCAATAGCTGCTGGACTTGACCGATTTCATCCGAAATGTACCGGCCAATTTCATCAAAGTGTACCAGTCAATTTCATGTAAGTGCGCCACCTGATTTCATCAAAGTGTACCACTTATATTCGATTTGAGGTTTTTACCCGAA
>JAYUTU010000302.1:0-2140 GCA_043754975.1 Bdellovibrionales bacterium
AGCATAGTTAATTATAATTGTAGTGGTAGACGCACAGGACTTAAAATCCTGAGCTTCCAGGAATGGGGCGTGCCGGTTCAAGTCCGGCCCAGGGCACCACTAAGACAAGTATTCGAACTAAAATGCCCTAAAAATTGCGATGCGTTACCAGAGTTTAAATCTGGCAACGCATTTTTTTTATCCAAATCCATTCCTAATGATTCTGACAACGCTTGAGCCTTTTTATTCTGGCTTTCACCATGATCAAGTTTAATTAAAAAGATCTTCACATAGGATTCTCCGACCTTGAAATGCACTTCAAAGCCATCAGCCAGAACATTGATTTTGTGAACCAAATATCGGATCACTTTCTGACGAATTTTTAAATTATCATCACGTCTCAACATCTCACTCATAGCTTTTAGGAATCTTTGAAAGTCCTTTAATTCGCAAGGCTCATCTTTCACGAAACCTGATGATTGTATCTCAGCAAGTTTGTTCTGAGCTTCACGCTTTTTTTCTTCTAACTTTTCCATCTGTTTATAAATTGGTGTCGGTGAAATATTCTGAGGCAACGATGAAAGTCTTTCCGCCATAACCTCAAGCTGACGATCTACATTGAAAGTCACATGATTGTATTTTTCGGCCTCTTTGGAGCCTGGGTTTAACTGGTGCGAGCGTCTTGCTGAAATCAATAATTCCTGCGCAAATTTTTCTTCGCTGAAAAGATTCACGATTTCATTCCAAAGTGCAGGCTCTAATAGTTTTGCCTGAACCCTAACAGGGTTACAGGTCCTTTGAAGTTCTGGTACGTGCGCACCTGGAACTGTATTTGACGCATGTTCATAATATCCAACCTTGGTTGTGCTTCCATGCGCAGATTTTCCGATCATGCGGTCACCACATTTTTTACAAAACACAAGACCCGATAACAAATAAGGGTAGCGGTCAACCATAGCGTCTTTATTCTTTCTGTGATTTTGACTTAGAAGCGAATTTGCTTTGTCAAAAGTTTCACGGTCAATGATTGCAGGCCAAACGGATTCAGTTTCTTTGACCTCTCCATTTTGTGTAAAACTTTTTACACCGATATAAAATTTAGATCGCAAAATGCAGCCAAGATTTTTCACTGTGTAATATCCAAGCCGTGTTCTAAGCCCGCCACCTTCTCGTGCAGGCTTTATTCTGAAGTGTTGTTCGTTGAGCCACTTTGCCGCATTTCCCAGAGTCCCTTCAGAGAGAATAGCCTTAAACGCAGCCTTCACAGAGGGAGCCCACTCGTCGTCAATTTCCAAATACCCAGGCTTATCTTGAATTCTCTTATAGCCGAATGGAATTGCACCACCATTAAAAAGTCCGCGCTGTGCTCTAATGTTAAAATTCGCCGACACGCGTTCTGAAATTTGACGGCGTTCAAACTGCGCAATATTTGCTACTGTAAATAAAACCATTTCACCAGCCGCAGTTGTCGTGTCAAAATTTTCGCGGAGCGACTGAAAGCCGCAACCATTGTCTTTCATCATTTGCCAGATATCGGAAAAATCTTTGATGGACCTTGAAATTCGCGAAAGCTCACTTACCATAACAAGATCAGTTTCACGTTTTCTGATCGACATTAAAAGCTTTTGTAGCTCTGGGCGATTCGTGTCCTTTCCGGATTTTGCACGATCAATATAGATCGCTACAATATCACCAAAATGGCCTTCCATATTTTTAAGTTTTACGGTCATGCGAAGGCGTTCTTCTTGATTTTTAATAGAACCCTCAGGGTTTGAAGCTTGTTCCTCCGTTGATACCCTGATGTATAATGAAATTCTTCTGGCTTTAGAGACTTTCATTTTTAGCCTCCGTGATATTCCAAAAAACTGAATCAACATTTTCATAAACGCTTACAAATCGAAGTTGATAATTGGTTATCAACTTAAAAAAGTTTGAAAGGCCTTTTAATGATCTCGAAATTCGATTCATTCTAGTGACAAATACGAAGTTGATTTTACAACTTTTGATGTCATGTTGAAGTCGCAATAGTTCTGGGCCGATTTTCATCCCAGATTGTTGCTGATCTTCATAAATACTGACGTCTGATTTTAAAAAACCAAATCGCTGAAGACTATTTTCAAGAGTCTTTTGTTGTTTCTGTAGATCTGCTAAATTTCCCGTT
>JAYUTU010000303.1:0-2136 GCA_043754975.1 Bdellovibrionales bacterium
CGTCCCAGTGAAATGAGCGGTGGGGAGTGCCAGCGCTTAGCGATTGCACGCGCGCTAATTACCAAACCGTCTCTGCTGTTAGCAGATGAGCCATCAGGTAACTTAGATACAGAAACTGGAAAAAAAGTGATGGATTTATTTTTTACCCAGGTGCGTAAAACAAAAACAACTACCTTGTTAGTGACTCACGATCACGAATTAGCAAAAATGTGTGACCGCAAACTAACGCTCAGATCAGGCCAGCTGTGCGATTAAGCCACCTTTTTAAGTTAGTCTTTACGGAGCTCTGGCGCTTCAAAAAAATGAATTTTTTCCTTGTGCTTAATTTTGCCTTGGGACTGATAGGCTTTTTTCTTTTACAAATATTTCAGCAAAGCTTAACGGTACAAACAGTAGAAAAGGCACAAATCATTTTAGGTGGAGACATTTCCATCAGCGGCAGGCGTGGCTTCACAGACGCTGAACGAGCGCTCTGGGAAAAAAATATTCCATTTGAATCCAAATCGCAGTTTTACTCGCTATTTGCTATGCTGCGATTTGGCGATGAGTCCAAATTAACAAATGTGGGCATCTTTGATGAATCCTACCCTCTGTATGGAAAATTAAAATTATCTGGTCCAGATTTAAACTCCAGTGATGCTCTCGTCTGGGTAGATCCCGAAGTTCAAGAAATTTTAGGGCTAAAAATGAATGATGTTGTTACGTTAGGGGACTCAAAATTTAAATTCGCCGGAGTCATCACAGAAGATCCCTCCAGACTTTTTCGTGCGGGTGGATTTGCTCCGCGCATTTTGATTTCCAAAAAATATTTGGACCAAGCCAAACTCATTCAAAAAGGCAGTACGTTTTCGGAATACTGGACTTATAAAATAAAATCCTCAGTCAATGCAGCAGCTGTAAAAATAAAATTAGAAAAAGAGATCGAAGACAATACGATTCAGGTCGAAACTATTTTAGAATCTGCACAAGACGGTAATCGAGCCTTAAAATACTTTACTGATTATTTGGGTTTAGTGGCATTAGTGGCTCTGGGGCTATGTTTTATTTGTGGAAGCTACTTACTGCAGTGGATCTTTCAATCTAAGCGCAAAAATATTGCGATTTTTAAAACTCTTGGTCTGAATGACTACCGCATCATGACCTTGTACAGTTTCCAAACGTGTATCATTTCGATTTTTTCCTGTTTGATTGCGATTGGATTTGTTCTGGGGTCGCTGCCACTTGTGCAGAATTTCTTAATCAATAAATTTAACCTACCAATACAGTTGAATCTGAATTGGCAATCTATTTTGGTAATTTCCCTACTGGGAGTTTTGGGCCCCCTGCTGATGACAGTTCCTCAGATTTTGCAGATCTTTGATTTGCAGCCGTTGCAGCTTTTGCAGAACTCGTTTGAAAAAAGCAAAAAAACAATTTGGTATTACATTTGGTTAATTATTTCAGCTATCATTTTCTGGGCCCTAGCTATTTGGCAAAGCCAGTCTTATAAAATTGGATCAGGTTTTGTTGCAGGAATTCTGGCACTCATATTTATTTTTTACTTTTTCAATTTTTTCATTATGAAATTTTTAGATCACAGCGTTTTTCGATTCTCCTGGCTCACACAGTATAGCATCAAGGGGTTGACCCGCAGGCGGGCGTCGACCAGTTTAGTTTTCATCACCATGAGCCTTTCGACATTGGTGCTGAGCTTGCTGCCGCATATTAAGGCCTCAATCCTGTACGAAATCCGTCCCGAAGAGCAATCGCAAATTCCAAATTTATTTTTATTTGATATTCAGCCTGATCAGGTTGAAAAACTGCAAAAAATTTCTCAAGAGTTAACTGGCAGGCCCTTGGTTCTTAGTTCTCTCGTGCGTTCACGGATTTTAAAAATTAATGATCAAAATTATGAGCGGCTCGTACAAGATGATTCGTTTCAAACCAGGGAAGCAGAGGCCGAGGCTCGTTTTCGAAACCGCGGTGTCAATCTGACGTATCGCTCGTACTTGCAGCCCTCAGAAAAAATTACTGAAGGTGTATTTGTGGGAACGGCAGAAAAAAATGGATCAGAATTGCCTGGATTATCTGTCGAAGAGCGATATGCAGAACGGGTAGGCTTTAAACTGAATGATCGGGTCACATTTGATGTTCAAG
>JAYUTU010000304.1:0-2135 GCA_043754975.1 Bdellovibrionales bacterium
AATCGTCAGGTCAAAGCCAAAGTCGAATCGGAATACCAAAACTTAAAAGAAATCGAAGTCAAAAAATTTGCTGATTACAAAGCCAATGAACTGAAAGAGTTGCAAGCAATCCGTGATTCCCATGCAAATGGAATAAAGAAATTTAGCGTGGATCTGTCCTTAGAAATTGCTACAAAGTTAGAAATGTTATTTAAAAAGAGCACTGCAAATGCGTCCGATTTTGATAAAATGTTTGAACTAATCAATTCAGTCATTCAAATAAAAAGTGCAGTCACGACGGGTTCAGAATCAGCACACGCCGATCAAATTGAAAACTGGAAACAGCGCAATCGTAAAGAAACATTCTTACGGGTCTCATCGGGTTTTGTGGCTGGTCTGTTTGCGGTTTTTATTGGAACCAGCGTTTACAAGCGATTAAACACGGATCCAGTTCAAGAAGAGCTGGCACGCATGAACCTTCAGCGTAAGCAAAAAGAAATTGAAAATCAATTTGTACCAGAAAAAGTAAGCAAGTACTTTGATTCCTATGTGGAGTCGACTTTATACACACAAAATTTTACTGAAGTGTACTTGGACGAAACTGTGCACCAAGAGTGGGTCAAACACGCAAGCCGCTATTTTTTACGCCAATGGAAAGTCGAAGAAGAAAAGGTTATTCAAGTGATATCCAATTCAAAAGCATTGGTGCAAAATGTGGTTGAAACAAAGCCGCTTCTAAAAAAGAACCGAATTACTGCTGATTTGGCAAAGTTAAAGGCTCAGGAAGAAGAAAGCATCAAAGATCAATCCCGTATCCTTGGAACAAATGTTAAATACGAAGCTTATAAAAAATTAGAAAAAGAATTCTTCCAGCAGCGCCTTCAGCAGCGGGCACCAGCCCAGAATTAGATGATGCGATTGCAGACCCAAGCCGCTGGGAGTTATTAGCAGCCCCTGAGAGTCTTCGAATTGATCACGTGTTTAAATTTGCAAAGTAGTAAACAAGCACCATAGCCAGCGCAGCCGGTCCTGCCTGAAGAAAAAGGATGCTTTTACTGACGCTGAATCCGCCGTATATTCCGGCGATGGTTATGCATCCAAGAAAAAAAATTTTAAGTTGAAATGATGTATTTTGGTTTGGATGAAATAAGGACCATATAAGTCCAGCAGCAAGAAAACCGTTGTATAGCCCTTGATTGGCCATAAGCACCGAACTTGCTTCCGCTTGCTCGATCGTTTGTTTAAATGTTTTGAGGCCAAACGGTTTTGTGTACAAATACGTTTCTAGAATCAAAAAATAAACATGAATGAGAGCAACAATTCCAACGAAAGTATTGGCGAGTATTTTCATAAATTGAGGTTAGACTGGTTAGCGACAGGCAGTCAATTCCTATTTGTGAAAGGCAGCATTCAGGAAACACAACAAGATCAACTCCTGTGTGCTCGAAGCGAGATAACAATGATAATATTGAATTGAAGTTTTTTTCCAACCCCAACGAGTTTGGAGTTTGTGCGACTCCGACAGTTATTTGCATACTATTTATTTAATTCAGCATCGTCGCTGTAGGGGCATTGAAGGAGCACAGCTTTGTTTGTCGCAATATCAAGATGGATGAATTCTTGAAACTCCTGCTTTGCCGTCTTGTTACCGTTTTTTAGATAGGCGAAATAAACACCATCGGTCACAGAGACGTCAACTAGTGTTTCTCTGACAATACCCTTGAAACTATAAGTTGCAAGATCAGAATTTTTTGGCACATATACATCTAATAGTGAAATGAATTCTGAACTTTGTCGAGAATCCTGCTGGGTTGTCAGCAAGCAAGTTATTGGGGCGGCACTGGCCGAAATGGAAAGAGCTAGAATAAGAAAAGTGGCCATTTTTAAGTTCATAATTCCTTGGCTTGAACGAACAAAAACGCAGCTTGCCTGATAACGTTGTAGAAGTTGAATTTAGGAGGACAAAATGATGAGAGAAATTAAAAATAGGGTCAGCTTGGGTCAGCTGGTGGTTTTTTCACCAACTGGTATGAGTAATTTCAACAGGTTAGGTGCCTAATGCCAGAACTACCCGAAGTTGAGATCACAACTCGCAATTTAAATCAGATTTTGCAGTTACCTGCAAAAATAATAGCGTTTCAATTCTTTCGCACTAA
>JAYUTU010000305.1:0-4616 GCA_043754975.1 Bdellovibrionales bacterium
GGGAGTTAGTCCGACTGCTTTATCTGAAATGATTCATTCCAAAAGACTCATCACTCGAAAAACTATTTTGAAAATGTTAAGCACCCTGGAAATTTCGCCGGCAGAAAAAGCCAAAATTATTCAGCATGAAAAAAGCAAGTCTGCATTCGAAGTCAACGAAAAAAAATATATCACTGTGAATATGACTGAGCACCCGATGTTGAGCGAATGGCACTATTTTGGAATACTGGCATTAACCGAAGTTTTCGATTTCAAAAGTGATCCGAAATGGATTGCTGAACGCCTTAATATTCCAGAGGACTTAGTAAAAAAGTCGTTACAGAAACTTCTTGATATTGGAATTCTCTCAAAAAACTTAAGCGGCGAACTGATAGCAAGTAACCTTTCGCTTCGCATCGATTCTGATATTAACCAATCCTTTTACCGCAACACGCATTTAGCTAATTTGGAATTAGCTAAGAACGCAGTCATCAATAAAACTAGCAAAGGTGTCTCTGACTTTTCATCGATGACAATGTCAATTGATCATGAGCTTTTACCTGAGGCCCAAGCGCTGATCTTGCAATTTCGGCGTAAACTAGCCCATTTTCTTGAATCTGGAAAACGAGAAACAGTCTACAAATTAAATATACAACTGTTTCCAGTTAGTTCAAAAGAGGATGAACTATGAAAGTCACCTTATATGATATAAGTAAAAATGTTTTTTTTGTATTTGTTGTTGTTTTCCAGTTTTCTTTCATTGGCTGCAGCTCGTTTTCGGATGGTCGCAGTTATGACGTCGTTGAATCCCGATTGAGTGAAAGCGATTTTTTTGTTGAAATAGCTAAGTATGGATCAAATGACCCAAGTGAAAAAAGTTTGATTATTTTACCCCCAACGGGTGGTGAAAATTATTTGGATCGCAGTTATGCTCGTCATTTTGCCAGATCTGGTTACGACGTTTTTATTATCAAGCACTGGACGGGACTAGAAGAAAAATCGACCGATTTAGAAATTCATCAACGTTTGTATTCCCGGGCACAACGCGCCATAGACCTGGTCTTAAAACAAATTAAAAGTCCTTATATTGGATTATTAGGCACCAGCGTTGGTGCCTTACACGGGGCCGTTGCTGCCAGCAACCAAAGCCGCTTGAATGCAGTTTTTATAATTACTGGTGGTGCGCCAATTCCAGAAGTCATTGTTAATTCAGATCAAAAATCCATGGTCAAGTTGCGATCCGATCGTCAGCAACGATTTGGCTTCAAGACCAGTGAAGAAAATAAAGTTGCTATCGCTGAGCGTTTTTTCTTAGATCCAATGCAGCTTGGTGAGGGTTATAAAACAAAAGATTTAGGAATGGTGATTGCTGCAGATGACGAAACCGTCCCCGCAGCGAATCAGCAGAAGTTAAAAAATTTTTGGCAGCCTAAAAAAGTTATCACGTACGCTAACGGTCACTTCTGGGGCATCGTAAAAACTTGGATTTTTAATGAAGATGATATTTTTGATTTTTTTCAGCAAAGCAGCACTCGCTAATTGATCACCAGTTTCTCACCAGCGCATCACAAACTGGATTTTTTTAATAACAGGGTGCCGCTGTAATTTCTTGAATCTTTGCTTGAACTGCATGAATCCACTGAGCTTCAGCGCGATGTAGATCCTGACCAGCTGATTTAAAATTCAGACGACCTAATTTACTAGCACTAAAAATAGTAGCCAACGTGTCGTGATCTAGGCGCTTTGCACGCTCTAAGAAAAGTAGCTGCGCTTGTTTTGAAATCTTTTTTGGTAGTGATCCGTCATTTTTTGTATAAGCAAAATCACAGGTGCCTTTTTTAAAAATCTCATTCTTCATGTAAGCCCGAATGTCGCCGCGGGGGTGATCTTTTCCTTTGGCAGTACCTAGACGCGTGCCAAATGCAGCTCCAATATCATGCGACATAGCGATGACCGATTCGCAAACTGCCGGGTTTGATTTCGACTTCATGGTGCACACCAGTGCATTTTGTAGCGAATTGGTCGATGTGAATGTCAAAAAATGAGTTGCTAGCGCAAAAACCTCACTCTGTAAAAATTGATCTGCTGTTAATTCTTTTTTAAGCGCAGTCAATTGTGTCCAGTCCCAAGAGTTCTCAAGGGGCGAATACAAACGCTTCCCTTCGAACTTGATTTCGATAGAGGCCTCAGAAAAATGAGTTCGCACATAGGTTCCGTTTTCTTGTACGGGAGCCACTTGGCCTTTGAATGGATCTTTAGAACAGCCAAAACAAACAATTTTTTCAGTCATAATATTTTTATGAGCAGGAATTCCAAGGGCCCACAAAATCCGGGAAGCCGCAGCACTGGTATAATTTTCGATATTTCTGCCATCAAGCTTTGTGTAGCGTATTTTTAAAATTTCTGCCTTACGCGGTTTCGCAGTCATAGTGCCAGCATCGTTACTTATTTTTTTTCCTTGCGCGTCAGCCAAGAAAACATCGTCATCTTCGGCGATCAGCTGAGTTGCCTCTGGAACTAGATTTCCCTTGGTATCATAAAGCTGGTTGTGCTCGTTAGTCCGAGCACACCGAAATTTCGCTGAGGCTCCATTTTGTATTTGATAAACGAAGCGGCAGTAGACCGGAACCCCGTTGACCAGGCCTTCTTTGTTGACAGGATTTATAAGCTGCTCGGTATAGCTTGAATCTAATTCTGGTAAGTTCACTAAAAAATGGGCCTGTACCAGGCATTGCTTTCGATTCGATTGCGTTAATGAATTTGCAGTTTCTTCGGCACCCGGTATCAAGCACACAGCGAACACCGAGCACGATCCTAAAGTCACTGTTACAAGTAAAAATAATAACTTTCGCATTTAAGACCTCAACACCCGGTATGCGAACGCAGTGCCAGAGGAATTCTCGGTATTTGCCACCCGTAAACTAGTAGGCAGCCATGGTCTGTCAAAGACTTAGACAGGCGGCCCCTACAGAGCACCGCTTTTCCGTCATGGCATTCTGTCATGGCAATACGCTTGCCAATTCAGTAAAACCTGCGCGATCCTTGGGGTATGTTAGAAATGAAAAAAAGTGTCTATGCCAGGATCAATTTACTAAAAATAGTTCTGATAATTCCAGTAATTATTTTTCACTCTTTTGTCGGCCTGATCGGCATTGAAAACTTAACCTCTGAGCCCAAATTCGAAGTTTGGAATAGCTTCAACAGCTTTTTTAGCAATAGTTTTTTTGCAAGTTTTGGATTTTATATCACTTGCCTATCTTTTTTCACTTATGGATTCAAAGCCGAAACTTCTGAAATAAAAAGCCGATTTAATTCCCTGTTGAAATATGCGCTGCTCGTTGTCTGCATACTGGGCTCTCAATTTGATTTTTCTAAATCAGTACATGATGTCGAATTTTTTTCTTGGAATTTGTACTCTTTTATTATTCTTTCTTTTGTCTTAGTCTTTCTTTTAAAACCTCTGATTAAGAAAAATTTAAAACTCTGTTTTTATAGCTTTCTTCTGTTGTTTGTAGTGGCGTCAGTTTTGTCGCCAGTTTTAACACCCCTGCTTGGGACCTATTTGCATTCTGGAATTCTTCAGGTTTTAATTCCGTATCGGGTCACAGATTTGGCGAACTCGTGGTTTCTAATCCCATGGATTTTTGGGCCCTTATTATTCTATGCTGCGGGTGCTCGGCTACAAATCTCAGGACTTAAACTTCGCGATTTAATTACGATTAGCATGATTATACTTGCCGCAGGAATTTACTACGTGCTTGAAAGACCTGTTTTGTACCCCTTTAGTTTAGTACTAGACGCCTTCTACATGAATTTCTTCTGGCAACCCTTCACTATCAATATCTTAAAAGTTTTTGGATTCTGCGTGTTCTTATTAGTATTCTGTTCCAAATATTTTCAATTTCTTGAAGAGAATGCCATTCTTCGTAAACTGCGTTTTTTACAGTGGTGTCGGCACTTTTGGTTTTGCTATATTTTGCACCTTGGAATTAAAGATATTATCGGTGAATCATTTCCGCAAATCCTAAACAACGATTTTGTTCTGAGTTACGTCTGGTTAATTATTTTTTTCGCCACTGAGTTGCTGGCACAAATGTTTTTTGCTTCATTATTCTTTTATCGATTTATATTTCGGCGCTTAATCTCGAAGTTGCGTGTCAGGAACCTTTAAAAAAACGTAAGTCTGCATTACTTTTTGCTCCGGTTTCGGACAGCCATCGTATTTTAGACATAACCTAATTTTTACACAGCCTAGACCAGAAGTTGTCCCTTCGCAGTTTAACTGATCATACATTACTCTGAAATCAGCTTCATCTGCCAAACTTAGTGGTGACCGTATGACTCTAACTGCTGGTGTATTGTTATTCGGATTAGGTGCAAACGGAGCTGTTTGCACCCGCTGAGCCCAGGCGCTTTCTGGACGAAATGCTTTAAACAGTAGCTTTACAAAAAAAGATTTTTGATTCAGTTCAAAGTTTGGATCTAAAAAATAGTTCTTTTGAATCTGAGCAAAATCATCTGGCAGCTTGATGCAAATATCTAGGTTCTCGGCATTTCGCGTTCTGGAAGTGCAAAGCTTAGTCCCGTTAATATTTTGAATAAAAAATTCAAATGAATTTTGATTCAAAATGCTTGGC
>JAYUTU010000306.1:0-2132 GCA_043754975.1 Bdellovibrionales bacterium
CAAGTCATGGCTTTTATGAAAAACAACGACGTTACTGAAATGACTTATTTAGGGACAAATCTTTGGAATACGTCTGATTTAGGTCGCAGAGCCGGTCATTCAGCTAAAAATATTTTCTTTGTCGATGCTACTTTGTCACCCGAGGACGAACAAAAATCAGTTTTCTATCAAAAATATTATGCGGCTTTCAATGAATCACCCACCATCATTGAAGCCCAAGCCTTTGAAGCTGCTAAAATCCTGCGTGATCAAATTTCCTCAGGGTACAGATCCCGTAGCAGCCTAAGCTATCAATTAAAATCAATGGGACGCACTTATGGCGCCTACAGCGAAATTCGTATGAATACTAACCACGAACTGGTTAGACCTTTAAACTTGTTTGAGCTCAGTTCCAGCGTTATTAAAAAAATTGATTAAACTTTAACCTTTCTATTGGCTTCAGTCGTCCTATGTCCAACAACTGTATTTTGGTTGTGATCATGACAAGGAGTGTTTATGAAGAAGGAAAAATTAACATCTCAAATCAAAGAGCAGTGTAGACAACAGTGCAAAGAAAAATTACTTAAATTGCGCTACGAATTAATGAATCAAATAAAAACGACGACCGAAGAATTTAATCATGTTGATAAATCACGTGGCGATGAGAGTGATTTATCTGCTGCCCATCAAGAAGAACATAATTTTGTCATCAAAAATCAACGGATGAAAAATCGACTAATTGAAATTAATTTCGCTCTTGCCCGCATTCAGAGCGGAAACTACGGTGTTTGTGAAGAGACCGAAGAATTAATCGAGATTGATCGATTGTTAGCCATACCTTGGACTAGACTGAGCATTGAAGGAGCAGAAGCGCGCGAATCGCGAGTGAAAAAAAATGGAAAAGTCTATTTATCAACATTGTGAATAACACCATAAAATGTGGAAAACTTTTGCCATATGATTCAACACAATAAGTTTTTGTTTTTTTAGTGACATCAATGCTGCGTCCGTTAATTATCGCCCGATGAGCTTACACGCGTTTCAGAGGGGGAATTGGTGAAAAAAGCCGATACAAACGTATCACCTGAAATTGAATTCATTCGCGACACTTTGCTTTTACAAAAAAGTGAAATCTTAAATCGCAACACTGAATTCAAGCTTTCTCAATTAGACATTTCTAAAGTTTCTGATGAAGCTGATTTAATTACTCAAGAACAACAAAACAGTATTTCTATCCAATTGCATGAACGCGAAAGAAAATCTCTTTTGCTGATTGAAAAAACTCTTTCTAAATTTTCTTTTGGCACTTACGGCGAATGCGAGGCCTGCGGCGAAAGTATTGATACACGTCGACTTAAGGCCAGACCTTTGACACCATTTTGCATCAACTGCATGGAAGACCAAGAGGGAAAATCCTCTTTCGCATTTCAAATCCAATAATATATAAATCTTTATTTATTCTTTTTTGATTCCATAGATTTATCTCATGGATTGAGACCAGCTGACATGGATGTCAGTCTTGTTTTTAACCATTTCTTGTAAATCAGGACTTTAATTCATTCAAGCCATCATCAAATACTCCGATCAGCTTTTAAAGAAGTTGTATAACTTAAGCCGCAGCACATACAGGAGCAGCTATGACATTTGATAATCAGCCAGTTGAAGTACCTCAAACTCTTCCAATGTTACCAGTTCGGGATATCGTTGTATTTCCGTACATGATCATTCCACTGTTCGTGGGAAGAGAATCATCGATTCGTTCAGTTGAGGATGCATTAGCTAAAAATAGACTTATCTTTTTGGCTTCACAAAAAGACATAGCTGAAGAAAACCCTACACCAGAATCAATCTACAAAGTTGGTACTGTTGCAAAGATCATGAGAATGCGAAAGCTTTCTGATGGCCGAGTTAAAATCCTTATCCAAGGTGAAGCAAAAGCTCAGATTACTTCTTTTACAAAAACAGCTGGCAGTTATGAAGTTGCCATTGAAAAATTAGAAGATACTCCGTCAGTACATACACCAGCTGAAGTTGAAGCTTTGGTGCGTACTGCAAAAGAATCAATTGAAAAAATTATTGCGTTAGGCAAAGCCCTTTCACCGGATATTTTGCTGGTATTAGATGACGTCAACGATCCAGGTCGTATTGCTGAT
>JAYUTU010000307.1:0-2129 GCA_043754975.1 Bdellovibrionales bacterium
CCAACAGCGCTGGGAATTCCTAAAACATTATTTCATGTTGGTCTTTATACATTTTGTTATGCTGGCGTTGCGATAGCGTCTCCGTTTTTTTTACATAGCAGCTGGGTTTATGCAGCAGTGGTGTTCCCGTTTGCTTTCATGCTTTTAAAAGAATTTTTTCGGGTCTATAGATCTGAGGCTCAGGAGCGTTGGTTTGCATTTTTTATGTGGACTAACATCAGTATGCTGGTATTCCTGTTTGTTCCCGTGATCGATAAATGGAATTTTCTTTTCATTGGCCGAGTTTAATAGCTCTAGGTATTTCCTAAACGTAATCTTTAACAATGCTGCATTTACCCGACTTAATTTTGGATCTGGGCATTATTCTTATAACTGCAGGTTTCACCACTCTACTTTTTAAAAAATTTAATCAACCGATCGTTCTCGGTTACATTATCGCCGGATTGCTTGTTGGCCCGCAGTTTACTTTTTTGCCGGCTGTCACTGACACTGTATCTGTTAAAGTCTGGGCTGAAATTGGCGTGATCATTTTAATGTTTACTCTGGGGTTAGAATTTAACTTCAAAAAATTAGCTACTCTAGGTAAATCCGTTGCAGCTACAGCTTTTTTTGAAATTATATTTATGCTGACACTTGGATATCTTGTTGGCCAAATTTTGGACTGGTCTTTCATGGATAGTTTGTTTTTAGGTGGAATCATTTCCATTTCTTCGACCACAATTATTGTCAGTTCTATGGAGGAACTAAAATTAAAAACTCAGGCATTCTCACAGTTTGTTTTTGGGATTCTAGTCATTGAAGATATTGCTGCTGTATTGATATTAGTCATCCTCTCTACGGTCGCAGTGACAAAAACTTTAGTGGGTGTCGATTTTTTAATTTCTTCTGGAAGGTTACTATTTTTTATTGTGCTGTGGTTTTTGATTGGTATTTATTTGCTGCCACTATTTCTGAAAAAAATTAGAACTTTAATGACGGACGAGACAACTTTAATCGTATCGCTAGCCTTATGCTTACTGATGGTGATAATTGCAACCCAATTGGGTTTTTCGGCAGCTCTGGGTGCATTTGTTATGGGATCATTATTATCAGATACGATCGAAGGCCGAAAAGTTGAAATTTTGATTATCCCTATAAAAAATTTATTTGCTGCCATTTTCTTTGTCTCTGTTGGAATGTTGATCGATTTAGAAATCTTAAAAGAACACGGATTTGAAGTTTTACTAATTGCAGCTGTGCTGATTTACGGAAAAATCCTAAGTGTTGCCGTTGGAGCATTTCTTTCAGGCCGCAATTTGAAGGACTCGTTGCAGTCTGGAATAAGCTTGGCCCAGATCGGCGAGTTCTCGTTTATCATTGCAGCCCTTGGGCTTAGTCTCAAAGTAACAAGTGATTTTTTATATCCCATTGCTGTTGCCGTTTCGGCTTTGACGACATTTACAACTCCGTATTTGATGAAAAATGCTTTTCATATTGCTTTGTATCTGGAAAAAAAATTGCCAACAACGACTCTCACGCACATGCGGTACTACCATATCACCTTGAATAAAGAGACCGAGACTCCGCTATGGATGGTTATCTACCGGGCTTTTGCATTGAAGGTATTTTTTAACGGAATTCTTGTTGTAGGAATTTGGCAAATTTTCTATCACTATTTTTTACCGCTTTTTGTTAGCAAATACGAGGAATCTGTCTGGTTGATTGCACTTCTAGGCCTGCTAGGATTAGTTATTTCAGCACCTTTTTTGTGGGCGATTATTATGGGTAGACCGTCATCATCTATCGAAGTTCACGAATTATTTAGACTAAAGAAACTGGTTTTCGGAATCTTCATAACACGTGCAGCTCTGGCAACTGCGTTGATTGTGCACTTCTTAAATCTTTTTTCACCACTGGCATCTGCATTTGGGCTTTTAGCACTGTTTTCAATTTCATTACTTATATTTAGCAGTAGGCGCATGGCCGAAAGAGTTTACGACCGTCTCGAGTCACAATTTCTTGAGCACTTAGGAATTATACATAGTAAAAATTAAGAACTGCCCCCTTTAATTGTTGCTGAAGGCCAGCGGATCAATGAGCCGTATGGTTGAATGAGAAAATGGGATCATATCCTGTCGCTTTTAATTCAC
>JAYUTU010000308.1:0-4595 GCA_043754975.1 Bdellovibrionales bacterium
AATGGTTTTTCTTCAAATGATTTTTGGATTCAGGCAGCTGTTGGGGACTATATCTTGAAAAATTTTTCGCTCCCACAAACAGCTCTTTATCCCTTCACGATTGCTCGTGATTATCCATTCTTAGTTCATGAATGGTTTGCTTCGGTTGTCATGAGTTTCATTGCTGGGCTTTCTGGCGAGAATGGACTTGCGTTCGCCATTGCTAAATCAGTGATTGCAGGACTTGTATTTTTACCGTTGTATAAAATGTGTCGGGAACGATCCGGACATTTACAGCTTTCCGTGTTGCTGGCCTCGAGCGTTTCTATTTTGCTCAGCTTTCGCCTGACACTTCGTGCTGAAAATTTGGCCTTTATTTTCTTTGCTACGTTTATTTATTTATTTCACCAAAGTATTAATTCTATTTTTCAGAAACACAAAAACATTTTTTTTATTCTGATTATTTTATTGATCACTATGTGGGTAAATACGCACGGGTCTTTCATCGTGGCATTTGCGTACATGGGCCTTTACCTTCTAACTAACTTAAGAGACAGACAGATATGGTGCCTATTGGTAGCGTCACTACTCATGTCACTCCTAAATCCCTATGGGTATATGATCTATCAAAGTTCTTCCCATATTTCGACTGCAGCCTACATGAAAACATTTATCTCCGAATGGCAACCCACATTTTCATCCGCGTTTAGTCAAACTCCTTCATTTTTCTTTTATGTCGGCTATCTGGTTACGTCAGCGATCATTGTAGTCACTCAGTTTCGAAATATTTCAAATTTTGATCGTCTTATCTATGTGGCGTTTGCAGGTCTTTCGCTGACGGCACTTCGGCACGTGGTCTACTTCTACCTGGCCACTGCGCCGATTTTGGCAGTGGCTTTCAGCACTTACAAGGCGGGGACTTTAAAGAAAATCAGCTACACGCTTAGCTTGTTGCTACTGGCCAACTTAGTTTTTGTGACGACTGAGACGAATTACCTACAGATTAAAATAGGCAGTTCTTTCGAAGCCCCGCTAGATTTAAAAACAATTCAGTGGATTCGACAGCAAAATTTCAAGGGTTCCGTGTTCAATAGTTATACCTTAGGGGATCAGCTGGTGTACAACTTCTATCCGGATATCAAAGTTGTTATCGATTCCAGAACAGATCTTTACGGCGCAGACTATATGCAGCGTTATCAGCAGACCATTTTTGAAGACAATGAGTTTTTTCAGTTCCTAAAGCAGAACCAAATTAAGCTTATAGTTTTAAGTAACGGTGATTTTACTTTTTATTTCGCGAATAAACCAGGACGCCTAGCTCAAATGGAAAAACTGGGATGGCGCATTGGCTTTCGCTCAGAATATAATTTTGTTTTAACGCTTGAGGCATTGTGACAGCACTACTTAGCTTTGTCCTGCCATTTACTGTTTATTTTCTAACTATGTGCCCAACTATTTCTTCGGGCGATTCTGCAGAATTAATTACAAATGCATTTCAGTTCGGCCTTATTCATCCGCCTGGGTATCCCCTGTATACATTCATTGCCAAAGTGTTTACGTACATTCCGCTCGGCTCGATTGCTTGGAGAATAAATTTATTGTCAGTAGTTTTTATGTCGTTATCAGTAAGCTTTCTATTTTTCACAGTGAACCTTGTTATTAAAAGAACTTCAATTTCTCTTTTGTTAGCACTACTTTATGGATTCTCTCCATTAATTTGGCGATATGCAGTGGTTACGGAAGTTTTTGCTTTAAATCAGTTTTTTCTTTCCCTATTTTTATATTTTGCACTGTCACTATTTTATACGAAGTTGCCGCGCTATTTTGTTATGATGGCACTGGTAGCGGGGCTGGCACTGGCGCACCATCAGACTTTTATTTTTGTGGCGCTGCCGTTATTTATTTGGGCTGGTTTATTTTTATATAAAAAAATAAATTCAGCATCGCTATGTATGGCTTGTGTGCTGTTTCTAGTGGGCATTAGCCCTTATGGTTTACTATTTGTCTTTGGAAATTCCATGACATTACTTTCCTGGGGCCAGATCCAGGATTTTGCTGATTTACTTCATCATATACTCAGGCTTGACTACGGCATGTTAAATCTTGGTCCCCGCTACGCAGGAAATTACTTTTTAAAAAATAATGCACAGTTTTTTGTTACTCTTTGGTCAAATTCACTATTTATTCTTCTGCCGATCCTGCTCGTTTCTGCATGGAGTGGATTAAAAGATTTCACTTTAAAAACTTGGCGTAGTCCTTTTGTTTGGATCTCGGTTTCTGTGATTATCTACACGATTGTTTTCCATACTTTAGCTGAAATAGATAGTGCAGACGCCATATACCTGAGTGTGTTACAAAGGTTCTGGATGCTTCCGTATATGCTGCTTTTCATTCTAGCAGCATCCGGTTTTGAATTTCTGTATCAAAAGGTTTTCACTACAAATAGAAATCGAATTTTTGTCGTCAGTTTGTCGGTTTTGGTCATCGTTCAGTTAACAATGAACTACCAAAAAAGTAATCAAAGTAAGAATTGGCTTTACCACGATTTTGCTAAAACTCTTCTTTCTCCCGTCGACAAAGATGGAATTCTTCTAGTTTATGGTGATCTGGATGTTTTTACTGCTACCTATATGCAAATTTGTGAAGGGCTTCGCCCCGACGTGAAGATTGTATCGCAGGCTCGGCTGTCCTATTCGTGGTATCCAAAAATACTCAAAAATATTTATCCCGAGCTTAATTTTCAGACGCTGTTGATGCCAACCAATGATCCGGTCTCAATGTTTATTTTAGAAAATATTTCTCGCCATGCAGTTTTCACAGGACCTCGCACTCCAGTACTGACTGAGGACTGGCGTAAATACTATTACGAACTGCCAGTGGGCTTTACAAATAAGTTAACGTGGAAGGATAGCATTCCGGCATTAGCAGATTACAATCTTAACTACGGCAGTGCGTGGGGTGACTCTGTGTGGCTTCAGTCGGCAGAGCAACTTAGCTTAGACTGGGACACTCATATCGTACAAAGATTTTATGACAGCGAATACAGAAGATTTGATTTCATCATGAAAAATTATCCAGATATTCCCTCTGCTGACCGTGATGATCTGAAATTTAGATTGAGATTATTAAAGAAATACTATCAGGACGACACAAAATTAAACGCGTGGTGGAATGCACTGCAGGGTGGTTAAGGTGCTGCCTTGACTAAAAATAATCAAAGAATACGGCCCGTAAACTGTCTTGCTTTTCACTGCATGTCTTAACTGGTGTCTTTTCTAGATCACAAATTTCTTGATACGCAGTAAAATACCACGGGACCGTCGCAATCGATTTTTTAAAAGCCTGAGCAGCTATTAAGGGTTCACTTTTCTTTTGAGCCAACCCCAAGTTGTAGTAATAAGTTCCATAATCGGTCCACAAATCATAAAAAACACTGTAAGCAGTTGGTGATTCTAGAAGGTCTGCAACTGTTGAACGAAAGTAAAAGTTAGTTGGTAGTCCATTAAAAATTAGACCTTCACCAGACTGAATTTTTCGGCCCAAGGGCTTCATTTCAATTTGGTATTTTGTAGAATCAATTAAATTAAGATGTGTCAGAAATGTAAAATTCTTTAAATTCTTTAAAATTAAACCACTTTCGATCTCTAGCTTTCGAGTAGCTAATATTTTTTCTGCATCTAATGCTAGACCCTGTTGTAGGGCCTTTTCCAAATACCAGCCAAAGAAAAGCAGCTGTGGGTGCAAAACATAGACATTTTTTTGAATTCCAAGCACAGTTTGTACGTACTTCAAAGCGCCGTAACGGGTATCGGTCACAGTGATCAGCACACTTGATTTTTCATTTGCCGTCTGATTTAGAAAATTAATCGCATAATCTTCAATGACTGTATTTTTCGAGAAATCATTTACTTTAATGAAAGTAAATAAGTTGTAGCTGACTCCCAAGCCCAGAACACCTGTGGCAACATAATATTTTAATCGACTCGGGTTCCAGTTTATGAAGTGGTGGCAAAGCCAAAAGCACATAAGAATGTGAAAGAAAATAAAGAAACGTTCGAAGGTTTCAATACGAAACCCAGTAAGCTCTGTGTTCGATAGTGAAAAAAAGATTCCAATATAAATTGCAGCAGCAAATGCTAAAAGCGTTTCCTTTAACGGATAAACTTTTTCTCGCGCGACTCTGTAATAAACTAAAGGTAGCGAAACCAGCAACACAGCGGCAAAGCTAATAAAAGTCTGTTGGCCTAAATGCCAAAGCAGGTGCACAATAGAGCCACCATTTCCAGAGCCCACCAATCGAAACGTTCCGTAATCACTACGCAGAAAATGTGACAGGACTGCTTTTGCATTTGTCAGATTCCCCCAAGAATCCAGATGCGTTGGATGAAGCAGCCCCAGCGCACTATAGCTACAAATTAACAGAATGAAGCCTAAGACGCTGCTAATCCAAAGTGCACGCTCCCGAATATTTTTGAACGCGATATGCAGCACCAACGGCACTAAAAATATTAATGTCAAATGATGTGAAAGCCCGAGCAAAAAAATTGACGGAATATAAATTTCATATTTCTTGGCGCGAGTATCAAAATAAATGAACAGGATAATTGCAGTGATTA
>JAYUTU010000309.1:0-2124 GCA_043754975.1 Bdellovibrionales bacterium
TGCTTTTTGAAATTCCGCAAGATGGTAATTTTGTGATTGAAGATTTAAAATTAAATAAATCAATTTTAGATGATGCAAGCCTTATTGCGGCAGCAGCAAAGCCAAACTCAGTTGGAGACAATACCACTGCCAACGTTATCCATTCATTACAATTCCAAGCGCTCATGGATGACGGCAAATACACATTCGATGATTTTTATAATTCTAAAGTGGGCCAAATCGGCACTCTGACTCAACGAGAAAACAGTGCGTTTGAAACACAAAAAAATATTGTCGATCAGCTGAAGAATACGCGTGAGGGTGTCAGCGGAGTCAATTTAGATGAAGAAGCCTCGAAGATGATCGAATTTCAGAAGTCCTTTGAAGCGTCTGCCCGGATAATAAAAATGGCTGATGAAATGTTCGATACGGTTTTAAGTTTGAAACGAATGTAAGGGAATAGGCTAAGAGATGCGTGTAACTGATAAAATGGCTCAAACTCAGATTATGAATAATATTCAGAAAAGTCGTTCTGAATTAGGTGCATTGCAAAATCAGGCGGCTACAGGCAAAAAAATCACGAAGCCCTCGGACGATCCCGTAGGTGCGACGAAGGTTTTAGCAAACCGGGCTGAAACAAAAAATTTGGAGCAGTTCGAGCGTGGAGTACAAAACGCAAAATTATTTTTAGAAACTACAGAATCCGTTTTAACTCAACTAACTGAATCCATAGTCCGAGCCAAAGAATTAGCAATTCAAGCAGCCAACGATACGAACGGTGGAACACCACGAGAAATGATTGGATCTGAGATCCAGCAAATTAGTGATGCTGTTATGGAAATGGCAAATCGTCGTATTGGTGAACGCTACTTGTTTGCGGGGCACAAAACATTAACCCAACCATTTGGTAAAGACGGAAATTACAGTGGTGACGACGGCGAAATGAAAATTGGGACTAATAAGGGTCACTTTGTGGCAATGAATTTGTCGGGAGATAAAGTTTTTTTAGGGCGCGGTGTTGGTGCTGATGGAAAAATTAAACCTACGGATGAAGTTCCGCAAAATGTAGATGGTCTACAAAATTATAAAATTTCAGAAGCTGAGCGCGAATTTAAAAATGACGAGCAAGATGAAAGCCGCATTGAAACTCGCGGGCCCGCCAATGTTGGGCGCATTCAGCGATTAGGAAAAGAAGATCCTGTAAACGGCGGCGCTGGGGTAAATATTTTTAATATCATGCAGGGCTTAGAGGTCGCGCTAAAGACCAATGACAAATTCGGTATTCAAGACGCGCTCGAGCCCTTAGACCAGGCCTTGAACCAGATCAATTTAGCTCGTGCTGAAATTGGTGGTCGAGTGAATCAGTTAAATGCTTCTTCTGATGGCAATCAAAAGACCATCATCGACAATAAAGTTAACAATTCTCAAGTTGAAGATGCCGATTTATTTCAGGTTATGACAGATTTGAATAAATCTGACACAACTCTGAAAGCAACTTTAGAGACCTCAGGCAAACTTGTGAACATGAGCCTTCTTGACTTTCTCAGGTAGAACAAATATTCAACTTCCGCCAAGATCGAACCGATATGTGGCAATGTGCATGTTAATATGCACGGATGAAAAGGAGTTTTCGTCATGCTCGTTCTTACAAGGAAGTTAGGAGAATCGATTGCTATCGATGATCACATTAAAATCAGAGTTGTACAGATTAAGGGAAAGCAAGTCCGCCTAGGAATCGAAGCCCCCAAAGACACAAAAATTCACCGCGAAGAAGTTTATTTAGCTATCCAAGATCAAAATGAACAGTCCGTTCAGGTCAGCAGCGACCGAGTAAAAGACGTTTCAAAATTGTTAAAGCCTGAATAAGTAATTTTTTCGATTTCTAAACATTTGCGTCATTTAAAAAAAAAATTGAAGTGACCTCGATTTAGGTCCAGAATTTTATTAACCAGCAAGCGGCTTTGATATGTCTTAATTATCAGCAGCGTTTCTCACAGGAGGTCATGTGGTTATAAAAACATCTCGGTTTGGTCTCGTTGAGCTCAAAATCGAAGACGTTTTGACCTTTCCAGAAGGTTTGCTTGGTTTCAAAGACCTTCGCGAATTCGTTCTTCTTGATGATCCCAACGACGATATTTTTGCTTG
>JAYUTU010000310.1:0-4580 GCA_043754975.1 Bdellovibrionales bacterium
CCCGTCGCACTTAACTAAGCTGCCTGATAGTAAAAAAATAAGTTTGTGGGATGGGCGACCGTTTACACGTATTATTAATTCCTGGAGGAGCTTTCGAATTGTAAAACACTATATTCAATTAAATGAATTGGAAGTAACCCTAAAAATTGCTTACAAAAAAGATCGCCTCAGGGGCCTATCCAATTTAGAATTGAAAAAACTTTGGGATTCATGAAAGTCTTTTGATATTTTGCGATCAGACTAATCGTAGTACTAATCCATTTTTAAGCCTAATCAGATTCTGAAGTTCTAACAAATCACCCAGTTTCTCAAATCACGCCGCTTTCTGCACCGATTTCAGCGGCTACTAAGCTCTGGCTTTTGCGACTGCTTTTTTCCAGCGGAGTAATCTGGTCTCCAGCGTTTGCCCAGAGATCTTGGGCACAAATTCACAGTCTTTTTTCCAGATACTTTTTATTTCGTTAAGATTTTTCCAGTGACCACAACCCAGGCCTGCTAAGTATGCGGCACCGATTGCCGTTGTTTCCAACTGTTGGGGGCGATCGACTCTGGCCTGTAAATAATTGGCCTGCAGTTGCATTAATAAATTATTTTCTGCAGCTCCACCATCGACACGTAAAACTTTTATTTTTTTACGTAAATCTTTTTCCATTGCTCTTAGGATATCTGCATTTTGTAAAGCCATCGCCTCTAGTGTTGCTCGTGCAATGTGAGCCTTCGTAGAACCTCGGGTCAAGCCAGTGATTTCACCGCGCGCGCTGGGGGACCAGTGGGGAGCACCCAAACCCGTCAATGCAGGAACAAATTCTACGCCTCCAGTGTCTTCAACTTGCTTTGCTAAAAATTCTACTTCGCTGCTGGCTTTAATAATTCCTAGGCCATCCCTGAGCCACCCCACTGCAGCACCACAAATAAATGCACCACCCTCAATAGCAAACTGAGTTTTCTGTGATCCAATTTTCCATGCAACTGTCGTTAACAGTCCAGATTTAGAAAATACTGGTTTATCTCCAGAGTTCATTAAAATAAAACTTCCAGTTCCAAATGTGCACTTGCTATCCCCAGCAGAAAAGCACACCTGTCCAAACAGTGCTGCTTGCTGGTCTCCGGCAACACCCGTAATTGTTGTCCCCTGATTTAAAAAAGAATGAACGTGTGAAACTCCAAATTGTCCTGCCGAAGATTTAATTTGTGGTAATGTCCACACGGGCACTTTAAATAATTTAAGTAATTCTGGATCCCAGGCTATGGTTTTCAAATTCATAAGCAGTGTTCGGGATGCATTACTCACATCTGTTGCAAAGATATTTCCTGCAGAAAGCTTCCACATTATAAATGTATCAATGGTACCAAAGCACAAATCTTTTTCTTTTAATGCATCTTGTACCTTTTTTACATTTTCAATTAACCAACGCATTTTGCTGGCTGAAAAATAAGGGTCAAGAACCAATCCCGTTTTAGCTTTAATTTTTTTTGCCCACTTGGGCTTTAAAGCGTCGCACATTTTTGTGGTCCGACGGCACTGCCAAACAATGGCGTTATGTAGGATCTCTCCGGTTGATTTTCTCCAGGCAATGACAGTTTCTCGTTGGTTGGTAATTCCAATAGTCAAAATATCTTTTGGAGATGCTTTAATCTGCTGTAGGGCTTTTTCAGCAGCTGCTATCACAGAGTTCCAAATTTCGTCGGGGTTGTGCTCTACCCACCCAGGCTTCGGATAAATTTGCGGATAATCGACAGAGGCCTGCGAAGCAAGACTTCCGGCGTGGTCCAACAATACAACAGTTGATCCAGTTGTTCCCTGGTCTATAGACATGATATATTTTTTCATAACACTATCATGATCAATTTTTTTAAAAAACCCAAAGAAAAAGTTTTCAATTTAAGCCAGCTCGACGTGGATTCTTTGCTTTATAAAGTCTTTCCACGGCTTTTTATGGAAATGATGAAAAAATATTTTCGACTAGAAGTTGAAGGTCTAGAGAATATACCAAAAAAGGGGCCGGTTATAATCGCTCCTAATCATTCTGGATTTTCAGGATTTGACGCCATGATTTTAGCTTACGTTTTACAAGATAAAACGAAGCGCGTACCACGTGTGCTGACACACCATCTTTGGTTTCTTACTCAAACGACAGCACTTCCCGCGCAGAAACTTGGATTTATTGAAGCCACTTTCGAAAACGGCATCAGGTTGTTAAAAAAAAATAATGTTGTTGTGCTTTTTCCAGAGGGCGCCAACGGAAATTTTAAAGCCACCAGCAAAAAATATCAGCTGCAAGAATTTAAACGTGGCTTCGTCCGCATGGCACTGGAAACAGGTGCAGTGATTGTTCCAACGCTGGTGATAGGCGCTGAGGAGACGCATATTAATTTGCAAAAATTGAAGTTTACTAAATTTTTACGCGGGTTAGTGCTTCCGCTTCCACTTAATGTCATTCCTTTACCAGCAAAATGGAAAATAGTTTTCACCAAACCAATTCATCTCCCTTTTGAACCCGCAAAAAAGGAAGATACGGATCTTTGCCATGATTTAGCAAACGAAATACAAGAATCCATGCAGAAAAAAATATCTGTTTTACTAGTCTTCAGGTCGACATAAAAAATGCGACGAGTTTTAAGGAGGGCAATTTGGTCTTGAGAAATCAGTTTGATTCGCACAATCTGGCACATCATTACCGATAATGACAATAACCTTATTCCACATTTTGATAATGTGCCCCTCATCAGACCCACGTGAAATCAATTGTTTAGTCAGCAACGTCGCGCAGCCAACGGCGATGACCATTAATAAAACGTACTCAACTAAAATTTGTCCTTTATTGTTTTTCAGCGACTGCATCAGGCAATCGTAACAAGCTCTGGTTTTTCAGCCAAGCAGATAAAAAATTCTGAATGTCTTCTAACTGCAGTTGCACACTGGCAGTTTCATTCGGCTGACAAATGCCGATAGCAAGGCCCTCATCCCAGCTTTTTGCAAAAACAGTGGGATTGTCTACCAACACATCACTAGAATCAAATACGCCTTCAAGGCTTGCAACGTCGGGATAGATTAGCAAAAAGACATGCTCCTTGGATTCCATGGACCATGCTTTCACAGCATTCCATAATTCCATATTCTCCATCTGCAACAGATGATAAATTTTTAATGCAGAGGATTCGTAAGACTGTGAAAAATAGATCCTAAAGGCCCCGTCAAACAAAGCTGTGTTAAATACTGGGCTGTAAAATCGCGTCGTCATAAATGATGAATAGGTTGCTGCCATGACCATAGCCTAGAAAGTGTTAGGCACATTTAACAAGCTAAATTTAAGAATCTTAAATTTTAACGTCACGCGCTATTTTTTCTCAAACAGAATCAATTTTTATACGAATTCCCTGAATGAAAAGCTGATGCTCGGGCATCTGCCCTGCAGAGTAGAAGAAATCTGAGAGTTCTGCATGTGTGCATATAAAGTTAGCTCGTTTTCCGACAACTAACTCACCCTCCTCATGACTGATGCCGAGTGCTTTCGCTGCACCTACGGTATAGGCCTGAAATACCTCAGACAACGTCATCTTCATTTCCAATCGGGCAAGGAGTCCGACTAACGATAAATCTTGGGTGGGCGAACTTCCGGGATTAAAATCAGTTGCTAGAGCAACCGTTGCCCCGGCATCCAATAACTTTCGCGCCGACGGATATTTACATTTTAAATAAAGATCGGCCGCCGGCAATAGCACAGCTACGCACTGCGATTGTCCAAATTTTTGAATAGTTTCATCAGTAAGATGAATCACATGGTCCGCAGATTTTGCCCCGTACTGCACTGCCAATTCGGCCCCGCCAGATAGCGAAAGCTGATTGGCATGAATAGTAATTTGAAATCCTAACTCTTTGGCTTTCGCTAAAAAAATTTCGGCTTCTTTTTTTTCAAAAAACTTATCTTCAACAAAAATATCGACTCGATGAGTAAGTTTTTTTTGTTTAATCTTTGGCAAAACTTTGGCTGCCAAATGCTGCAAGTAAAGTTCATGGGTTTTAAATTCGGGTGGTAACGCGTGAGCACCAAGAAAGGTCGAAATTATTCGGGGACCCGATAATTTTTTAATAACTTTAAGAATCTTAACCTCATTTTTTAAGTCAAGTCCGTACCCACTTTTTATTTCCAAAGTTGAAACGCCTTGCCGTAAGAAATGATTCACTCGCTTCTGGCCACTGGCAAGCAGTTGGCTAGCAGTCGCTTTGCGGGTTTTCTTCATCGTCGATAAAATACCACCACCTTGAGCCGCAATTTCTTGGTAGCTGACACCGCAGTTACGCAGCTCAAATTCATCCGCCCGCGAGCCCGCAAAAACCGTGTGAGTATGACATTCAATGAACGAGGGCAACACAAGCTGATTTTTAAGATCCACTAGTGCTTTCAATTTGTAAGGTTTTGGAATGTGCGCCTGTGGACCAATCCAAACTATCAGACCATCTTTGACTGCCATCGCCATTTTACTTTGTGCGCTTTTAAAATCGGAACTCACTAGTCTTAAGTTTTTAAATAATTTAATTGCCACAAGCTTTACCTTACTGAGGTTGGCCTTTCATTTCA
>JAYUTU010000311.1:0-2118 GCA_043754975.1 Bdellovibrionales bacterium
GGTAAAGATGTAGATATCCCCTGAAGATAAATCAAATCGCTTGTTAAGCTTTCAGGTTCTAAAAAAGTTTGATGAGATATGCGTTCAGAAAATCGTGTGACTTTATCTTCGATGCTTGGACAATATCGGGGGCCAGTGCCTTCAATAATTCCGCAAAACATAGGTGATTTATCAAGGTTTTGTCTGATAATTTCATGGGTTTTTTCATTAGTGTTTGAAAGATAGCAGAGAACTTGTTCTAAATAAAATTTTCTATCTGATGTAAAACTAAATGGATAAAATTTTTCATCACCAGATTGTGGCGTTGTCTTTGACCAGTCGATACTGTCTTTTAATAATCTTGCGGGTGTCCCTGTTTTTAGCCTTTGAACATTAAATCCGAACTCTTTAAGCTGGTCAGATAAACCAATAGAAGCTTTGTCGCCAATGCGTCCGCCCGGGGTTTGTTGAAAACCCATATGCATTACGCCATTCATAAATGTGCCGGCGGTAATAATGACCCGATCAGAAAAAATTTCTGAACCATCTTGTAAAACCACACCGCGGCAAATGTTTTTTTCGAGGATCAGTTTTTTAACTTCGCCCTCAACCACATCTAAATTTTCTTGATTACTTAAAGCCGATTTTTGAATATTTGAATAGATTTTTTTATCATTTTGCGTCCTTGATCCGCGAACAGCCGGGCCTTTGCTGGCATTCAATCTTTTGAACTGAATACAAGACCTGTCGGCTGCAATACCCATTTGCCCACCTAGGACATCGATTTCACGAACCATGTGGCCTTTTGCTAATCCACCAATAGATGGATTACACGACATGTAGCCTACGCGATCTAAGTTAGTCGTGACTACAAGGGTTCTTAGTCCTAGTTTGGCTGAAGACAGACAGGCCTCAATACCCGCGTGTCCCGCCCCGACTACAATAATTTGGTAGTGAGATTTTTTAGAGTTTTCCAAACCAGCTGTGTTGGTCATTACTGTTTTACCTTAATTATTTTGCCGAATCATTTTCCTAAACAAAATTCTTTAAAGACACGGTCCATAATTTGATCGTCGTAAACTTTTCCTAGAATTTTTTGAACATCCATTAATGATTTCTTTAACGACTGCGCAACAAATTCGTAGCCTAATCCACTTTCAAGTTCTTGTATAACTTGATTGATGCTTTCAGCCGCTTGGCTGGTTAATTCATGCTGCCAGACCGATGAAATCACTGAATTATCAATAAACTGGCTTGTTCCCAATAATTCCAGAGTCTTAGTTAATATTATATCTCTGGCCTTGGGATCAAGTGCTGACACCAGAATGTGTCCTTTAATATGGTTTACAGGTAGGCTTTCCTGTAATTTTTTTGCGGTTTCAGTTGTAATCGTCTTTTCAGTCGATTGATCTAACTTATTGCCAACAAGCAAAACCTGACCTGTCAGGGCCTTAAGAATTTTAAAGTCATTTGGGTTAATGCCTGCAACTAAATCATAAACAAAAACATTAATATCAGCTTTTAGCGTTTCGCTTTTAGATCTTTCAACGCCGATCATTTCCACAACATCAGTTGTTTCACGAAGTCCTGCGGTATCAGTGATTTTAAATTTGTAGCCTTCAAACCCCGTTTCGCTTTCAATCACATCACGAGTTGTCCCCGCGATATGTGTTACGATGGCCTTTTCCTCTAAAACTAAATTATTCAGTAAGCTTGATTTTCCAACATTAGGCTGGCCAGCTAAGACAACCTTTATGCCGTCCTTAATAATTTTTCCTTGGTGATAAGTGCTTATTAATAAATTTAAGTCCTTTTTCAATCTTGAAAGCTTATCTAATAATACTTTTGGATCGACGATATCTAAGCCTTCAGTTGAAAAATCAATCGAGGCCTCAATATGTGCCAAACACCACGTCATTTGATCTTCAAACGAACGATAAATTTTCGAAGATTCACCCTCGAGTTGGCGTAAAGAAATTTTTAAAGAATTTTCTGACTGACTTTGAATAACTGATAAGACGGCTTCTGCCTGAACCAGATCAATTTTATCATTCATAAAAGCACGGTAAGTGAATTCACCTTTTTCTGCCGTACTCGCGCCAAAAACAATTAACGTGTCGATAATTGTTTTAACAATAT
>JAYUTU010000312.1:0-4564 GCA_043754975.1 Bdellovibrionales bacterium
TCCCTTTTGGAATTTTTGATGATATTGAACCGTTTTTAAAAATCGTGAGGGAACAAAAACCCGATTTGGTTTTTAACATGAGTGAAGCCTTTAGCGGTAAACGTGATTTTGAACCGAATTTAACAGCACTGATGCAACTGGTTGGAGTTCCTTTTACCGGCGCTGGTCCGATGAGCTTACAATTGTGTAAAGATAAGGGATTAACTAAAATTATTTTAGGCTATCATCAGATTCGCACGCCAAAGTTTGTCGTCGCAAAAAAATCAAGACCAGTTCAATCGCTTAAAAAATTTCAATTTCCAGCGTTTATCAAACCGCTACAATTAGAGTCGTCTGAAGGCATTTCTCAAGTGTCTTATGCAGAAAATGAAAAAGAAGCTTTATCACGAGTCAAATTTATTCATGAACGCTTAGGAGTTGATGCTATTATTGAAGAATTCATTGATGGCAGAGATGTGTACGTTAGTATTCTAGGAAATGAAAAATTAAGTGTTTTTCCGCCTCGGGAGTTGTTTTTTAAACAAGTGCCCGAGGACGAACCCAAGTTTGCTACGTTTCGCAGTAAATGGGATGCCGAGTATCGAAAAAAATGGGGTATCGATTCGGGGTGGGTAACAGCAATGCCTGAAGCTACAGAACGAAAACTCAGTGATATTTGCAAAAAAGTGTACCGCTTGCTGCAGATTCAAGGATTTGGCCGCATCGATTTACGCATAAAAGAAGATAAAATTTATTTTATTGAGGCGAACCCGAACCCCTCGATTGCTAAAAAAGAGGATTACGCCTTATCAGCTAGTAAAGCTGGAGTTGAGTACGAAGACCTCATAGCAAAAATAGTTTCGTTATCATTAAGTGCTTAAAGTATTAAGAATAACTAACATTCAGAGCCATGTAATCTGGCTGCAGATATCTAAAAATATCTATGTAAAAAAAACCTGTGCAGATTTTAGTCACGCAAAAGTTGGCTCTCCTGCCCGCAATTTGCGGCAAACGACCAAATAAAATTTTCAAAAATATTTTCTAAATAATTTGAGTATCACTGGCGCCCATTTTTTTCTGCGGACCTGCTCTTGCTCCACTGTTTAGTACGAATAACAACAACTAAACTTTTAAGGAAAAAACGAGGGTATTATGGGATTTTTTACAAATATGATTCAAGCATTCAATCACGGCGGTTTTGTCATGTGGATTATTTTCTTCGGACAAATCGTATCGATCGCCATCATCATCGAGCGCGTTCATGTTCTTTATTTTAAACGGGCACTGAACAACCGCAACCTTGCTAAAGCACTCGAAGACGATATTAAAAAAGGTCAACTAGAAGTTGTCATGCGAAAAACGCAAGCGATGTCAGATTCGGCAAGTGCTCTTGGTAAAACGATCCTTGCCGGTACCCAGGCTGCGTATCACCGCGGTGGTACTGAGGAGATTCAGTCAAAAATGGATGAAGTTCTTTTAAGTGAAACAACTATTCTTGAAAAACGCACTGGCTTTTTAGCAGCTATTGGAAACATTGGAACGCTTGCTGGTCTATTGGGTACAATCATCGGTCTTATCGACTCTTTTCAAGCAGTAGCTAATGGCAATCCAGTTGAAAAAGCAGCTTTACTTTCCCAGGGTATTTCGATGGCTATGCATGCCACTGCCTACGGATTAATTATGGCAATTCCAGCTTTAGTGATGTTTGCAGTTCTGCAAAATCGCGCCAATGCCTTAGCAGATGATTTAAATCAGTCAGCGCTGATGGTTTACAATTGGTTGTCATTTAACTACGAGCCTATGAAAGAAAAAGTCACTCGCCGAGTGAATAACTAAAAGGAGTTTTTATGGGACTGGCACAGCACTCAAAAAACAAAAAAAACCTCAACGTGGAGCTCAATTTACTACCGGTGTTTGACGTTCTTTCGGTATGTATTTGTTTTCTTTTGATGACAGTGGTGTGGGTTGAAATTCGCGCCATGGAAACTAAGCAGGCCATGGGAAGCCAATCGCTAGCGGAAACGCCTGCAGTAGCAAGCATCTGGTTAACCATCGACGAGAGCAATAATTTAAGAATAACATTGAAATCTAAATCTGGAGCTCAGACAGAAACTTTAGTGTCGGTAAAGGCTGGATCCATCGATTTCGACCAAGCTAAAGTAGCATTAACAAATGCATTTAAGCTTAATGCCACTGCCACACACATCTTGCCGGCTAAGAACACAAAGTACGATCAGGTCATCAAGTTAATGGATTTAGCAAAGCAGGCGGGCATTACAAACATAGGCCTTTCACCCATATAAGTTTTAAAAAAAAGACGAGGAACGCATGAGACCAAGCATTTTACGTAATCTAAAACACAGCAGTCCACTGAAATCTATGAAACAAGTTCGTGGTGGCGGTGCCACTGGAAAAGAAAAATCTCTGTTCTTTTCCTTAAACTTAACGACACTTATTGATGCCTTTTGCATTTTGGTGATTTTTTTATTGTCAAATATGAATGGACGAGTTCAGAACCTTCAGGAAAATCAAAAAATTGTACTTCCAGTAGCTGTAGCCAGCGATGTTTTAGATCAGGGTCTAGTTATCCGCATTGAAGGGAACGGTTTTTTCGTTGATGACAAAGCCACTTCAGATACTGATTTAGCTCAGGCTCTATTAGAGGCTAAAAAATCAGTTATTCAATCTTTGATCATTCAAGCAGATCGAAATGTAAATTATGAAAATATCGCTCGGGTTCTGCGTGCTGGTGGTCAAGCAGGTTTTGAGAAATACGTTTTTGCAGTGATGCCGGGGATTTGAATATGAAAATCCGTCTTAGTTTCATTTTTTTGATTCTACTTTCACAGCGAATCGTTGCTGCAAAGCTGGATCTTGCGACTCATGATAGTCTGATTCAAAAATTGGAGTCAGCAGTTGGATCCGAGGATTCAGACGCCATGCTATTGCAACATAATATGACCTCGCGTTTGGCGGACCTTTATGCTGAACGGGCACGACTGCTGTCAATGGATCAACAACGAAAAGGCGAAAAAATTCACGCTGTTCAAGTTCAGGCTGATCGGAAAAAATCAATTTCTATTTTGGCCCGAAATTTATCCTCACTACCAAAACGGGAGCAGGGCCCAACTCTTTTGCAAATGGCTCATTTGCATATTTTATTAAATAACTCTGCAGACGCGTTAAAAATATTTCACCAAATTGAGAAAAATAATACTATCTTTGATCCACGCACTGTCTCTTTAGTGTTCATTCAATTGGGTGAAAACTCTTTTGTAAACGGCAATTTCATCGATAGTAAAACGTATTTTACAAGGGCTTCACGAATTAAGGAAAACCCCCGCCTTGGGTACACAGTATTCCGCTTGGCTTGGGTTAATTACAATCAAGGTGAAACTGTTTTAGCAGAAAAGCAGTTAACACACCTTCTACGGAATGCAAAACTTCTTGTAGCCAAAGACGGGACGCTAGATACCTCGTTTCAAGAAGAAGCCAGCCATGATCTGGCCCTGTTTATGGCAAAAAATGATATCTCAGAGAAGAGCATTCAAATTTTATCCGAAGTAAGTCCTGAATCCACTCGTAAACAAAACCTAATATTTCTAGCCACTGAGTTAGACCGCACAGCTAAAAAGATCAGTGCCCTAAAAGTTTGGAAACTTGTCGGAACTTTTGAAATCACTAGGGAAGATAAGCTAGATCGCCAAATTCAAATCACGCGCATCGAATACGATTTAGGTCATCGTGCAGCCTTGGTACTTGAATTCGACCGATCCATTGCACTCATCAAAAATTGTGGAGAACAATCAGAGTGCACAGTAGCTCGGCAAAACCTACGTCGTATAATCACAGACTGGGCCAAAGCGGAAGAGCGAATACCAACTCCCGAACTCATTGTTGTGTTTCAAAAATTCACTTCGGCATTTTCCGATTTTGAGATGAGCTACTGGGCTGCACAGGCTGCAATTAAGAAGAAACAGTATCAAGTAGCTTATCATTTTCACATTCAAACAGTTGGCTTTCTTAAAACTGTTCAAGAAAAAAATGCTGTTCAAATAAAAATGTTTGAAGGTTCCCTGTTAGGTGCTATCGAAGTGGCAGAGCTTGCAAATGATTTTGATTTGCGATTTTTTGCCTATAATCAGTATTTGGAATTAAATCCAAAAGGCACAAAAAACTTTGACGTCAAGTATCAGTTGGCGCATCTGCAGTACGAGAAAAATGATTTTGTGAAAGCAAGCATCCAGTTTCGGGCTCTGGCTTTAGATAAAGAAATGCCGCACTCATTACGCGAAAAATCAGCCGATCTTTGCTTAGATTCTGACGTGCTTGTTAAAAATGAGTCGGTCATCGAAAGCCATTCACTTGAGTTTTCTAAGTTGTTTGCAACTAAAAAAGCGGAGTTTCTGGCTATCTACAGAAAATCGATATTGAACCAAAGTGCTTGGATCTTAAATAATAATATTACCGCACGCTATGAAGAGGAACTAGAAAAATTAGATAGCTTAGGGCTGACTGACTTTTCGGCCGAAGAAGCTAAGCTAGTTATCAAAAATAAGATGGAACTTGCACACCGTCTACAACA